>CAIXMG010000092.1 GCA_903920485.1 uncultured bacterium | reverse complement strand
CATACTACATTTCTATTCCTCAAAAGGCTCAATTTGCTCTTCCTTGATATCTTCAAGGGTTCTTAAGAATTCGGCCAACTGCATTTCAAGAACCTCCTTAGGAACAGCTGACCGTTCCAGCCCATTCCTCAAGTCTTCCTGGATTCTTTCGTGAGAAGTATCGATGTCTGATACCATTAGCTTGTATTTGATTACTGTTTCTGGAAAAAATTCTCTTACTTTCTCAATAAGAGGCCTTCTCTGGGAGGTTTTAAGATTCGTAGCGTCGAGTATCACATTCCGACCGCTTCTTAAGAGATCCAAAACGCGTTTTTCGGCTTCTTCGACAATCTCATTATTCTTTTCTGGATTGAAGGCAATTGTTCCCGTGAGCTCCTTACGCAGGCCGTCAGTCTTAACAATATCGTAACCCTTTGAAACCATGCTCAAAGACCATGTGGACTTTCCTGAACCGGATATTCCCATCGGCAGAACTAATATGGCCATACATTATTCCTTCCTCAAGAAGAGAGGTGCTTCAGGCTTCTTCTTTTCCTTGATAAGTTCAGTAATCGTTGCCGCTGTTTCAGGCATGATCGGCTGAAGAAGTACCGCGATGCGTGCCAATCCCCGTGCCACGTGACGCAAATCATCGTGAGCACCTGCTTCGTCAATTTTCACTTTCTTAAACGGTGCCTGTTCGGCAATAAACAGGTCAAGGTCCTTGATTTCGTCCCAGATGGCATCAACGGCCTTGTTGATTTCAAAGGTGTCGTAGGCCGGATGAACGATGTCCGTAAAATTTGGAAACTCAATTCCTGAGATGTCGACATCATACGTCACGACCATATTCATCGTGCGCGAAACCAGGTTGCCCAATCCGTTGGCAAGGTGCGCGTTGTAGGCATCCAAGAAGCGTTCGCGCGTAAATGGCGAATCCTCAAAGGGGCTGATCTCCTTTGCCATAAAGAGCCGGAGCGCATCGGTACCGAATTCAGACACGATGTCGCGAGGGTCGACAACATTCCCAACTGTCTTTGACATGCGAACGCCACCGCCGCCCATGATGAATCCGTTGATCACGATCTGGTGCGAATTCGGAAGGCCGGCCGCCATCAGCATTGCCTGCCACATCGCCGACTGGAACCGGTTGTTGTCCTTCCCGCAGTACTGGGTTGGCGTTCCGAGCGTCCAGTATTTTTCAAAAACCTCACCCGGTTCCCTGCGGGAACCACCCTCTCCACTATCGTGGAGAGGGTCTCCGGGCCACCCCAATGTCGAGATATAGTTGGTAAGCGCGTCGAACCAGACATACATGACCTGGGTGTCGTCGCCCGGTACGGGAATGCCCCACGGCATCTTCTCCTTCTTGCGGGAGATTGAAAAGTCCTCAAGTCCCCTTTTCACGAATTCGCGTACTTCGTTGAACCGGAAATCGGGCACGACAAAGGTCGGATGTTCGTTATAAAACTCGAGCAACTTGTCGGTGAAGGCCGAGTACTTGAAGAAGTAGTTCTCCTCGTCGATGTATTCAATCTCAAGTCCCGGATGAAGCGGACACTCACCGTTAACGAGCTCCGAATCGGTCTTTGAGTCTTCGCAGCCAGAGCAATATTTTGTACGATACGTATCCTTGTAAATATAGCCTTTGTCGGCCACAATGTTCCAAAATTCCTGAGCGGCTTTTTCGTGGTGCTTGTCAGTTGTGCGGATAAAGTGAATGTCGCTGGTAACGCCAAACTGCCTGAGCTGTTCCTTGAATACGACAAACCCGCGATCGACAAATTCCTGGGTCGAAAGTCCTGCCGCAGCCGCGGCATTGAAAATTTTTACGCCGTGTTCGTCGGTTCCCGTGTTGAAAAACACGTCGTAGCCAGACAATGTCTTGGTTCGGGCAATGATATCGGCACGGATGAATTCGAGCGCATGCCCCATGTGCAACGGCGCGTTGACGTACGGAAGAGTGGTAGTAATATAGAAAGATTTCTTGTTCATGATGGGGTTTATTCTTTAGCCTTGGCAAGTTTCCCGTGATCGGAAATAAGTTCGAGCACCAGCACGGCCAGCGGAATGGCAAGGACGATGCCCACCAGTCCGAACAGCTCGAAGCAGCCGATGACGGCGAGGATCATCACGAGCATGGGAACGCCGACCGTGCGGTGCAGAATGTACGGCGACAAAAAATACGATTCAAGATAGTGCACGATCCCGTAAAACACGAAGATTTGGAGCGCCAGTCCGACACCGCCACCCAGGTATCCGAGGATCACGGCAGGAATGAGCGAGAAGGCCGTTCCGAACGGGATGAACATGAAGACACCGGCAAGGGCCGAGAGGATGAGCGCATACGGGACCCCCATGATGAACAGCCCGACATACGTGACCAGCGCGATCAGAATTGCGACGAAGACCTGTCCGCCGAACCAGTGCCCGATCTTGCGCTCGACGCGCGACCAGAGGCTCACGGCGTAGTCCTCGTAGTCCTTGGGAACGACCACGCGGAGAAACTGCTCGATTCCCTTTTCCTGGGTCGAGAGATAGAAGGAAATGATGATCACGAGGATCGCGTTCAGCAGGCTTCCGAAGATGTTGCTGAGCGTGGCAAACACGTCGGTTCCGCCGTTGAACAGAGTCCTAATGGTTCCGGTGTTGAATCCGTTGTCAGAAATCGGCCCGAGAACCCGATACGCGTAGGACGTCTTCGGGAACAGTTCGACGAAGTTGCGAAACTCACTTGAAAAAAGCGGAACCACGAGGTACAGCACCCCTCCGATGATCGCAAGACCGATAACATAAAGGATGAACGCGGCGATTCCCCGCGGAATCCTGATCCTCTTGAGGACCTTGATCCCCGCTTCCGCGAACGACGCGATCACGACGGACAACAGGACGACCATCAGGAAACTCCTTAATTCCCAAGCCACGAGCAGTCCGACGACCATCAAAAGCACCGTCCAGAGGGTCTTGGTGGTAATGGTTATCGAGACCTTTTGCATACGGCGCAGTATACCACAGGCTCGTTTAGGAGTGTAGGCTGGCAGTTACGGCCTTCTTGTCAAGGATCGGGCCGACTGCGGCAAGACGGAACAGGTCTTCCTTGAGATATTTTTTCGAAACCCTGAGGACGTCCTTGACGGTAACGGAACGAATCTCCTTTTCCAATTCGCCCGGGGTCTTCAGCTTCAGGTGCAGGACTACGCCGTGCGCAAAATGACCTGCGACGGCGTCGCTGGTTTCAAGTCCCATGAGCATTCCCCCGATCGCGTATTCCTTCTGCTTGGAAAGCTCCGCTTCGGTGACCGGTTCCTCGCGCATGCGGCGAATTTCGCCGACGATCGCAGCAACGACTTCCGGAACACGGGACGCTTCCGTTCCTGTGGAAATCATCACGTCGCCGGCATCGTCAGACGGACTTACGGCTGCACGAATATAATATCCGGCACCCATCTCCTCGCGCAGTTTCGTGAACAGGCGTGAGCTCATTCCCTGCCCCAAAAGTCCCACCGCAAGAGTAAGCGCCGGCATGTCGGGATGGTCCGCCTTGATCGATCGCATACCAAGGACCAAGTGCGACTGGTCGGTCTTTCGGGTCTCCGTGATGACCTGATCGCCTGCCTTCGGCGAGATGTTCTTCTTCCTTTCGGGCTTCCGTGTCGGAATGTCCTTGAAGGCCCTCTTCACGTTCGCGACGACGGAACCGTCGATGCCACCCGCGATGATGATGGAGGTCTTTGAGGCGATGTAGTGGGTATTTCGATAGTCGACAAAATCCTTCCGCGTGAACCGGCGGACATTTTCCTTGGTCCCTGCAATCGGAAAGGCTGCCGGCTGGTCGCCGTACAGCGACACCGCGATCAGGTCCTGCACCTTGCGATGGGGCAAGTCCTCGTACATGTCGATTTCCCCGCAGATCACCCCGCGCTCCTTTTCAAGTTCTGCCTCGGGGAACGTGGAATTCTGGTAGACGTCGGCCACGACATCCAGTAGTTTCGGGAATAGGTGCGCCTGGCCCTTGGCGTAATAGCCGGTGTAGTCGTATCCGGTAAACGCGTTGGTTTCCGCGCCCATGGCTTCCAGTTCGTAGGCGATTTCCGAGGACTTCCGACGCAACGTTCCCTTGAAACACATGTGCTCAAGGAAATGCGAAAGGCCGTTCGTCTTGCGCGTTTCGTAGCGGCTACCGGCCTCGACCATGACCAATACCGTTACCGTCGGGTTGTCCTTCATGGGAACGGTCACGATCCGCAGGCCGTTTTTGAGCGTCGTTGTTTTTGGTTTGAGCATAGTTCTCGGAGTATAACAAAAAGGCCCGCCGTTGGCGAACCTTTGAAAATAAATAGGATGAAACCTCAGACACTTAGACATAGGCACCTTCGGGAGCCTTCAATTGGCTCAGCGCCACGATCAGGGGATCGCGAAGAAAGTCAGCCCTGTTCAAGGTGCCCTTTGTGACATATCCGAGGGTGCCTGAGCGAATGCGCGTGTCCTTGTCCCCCGTCAGCTGTTTGAGGGCATCTGCAGCATCAACATTGCTACCGATCAGGTCGGACAGATCCTTGGGCAGAAGATACCTCATGGTGTCCACGCGAATGGACTTCGCTCCTTTTGCGGCCTGAATGACGCAGGCCTGCTCATAGCAAGCAGAGGTATCACGCCTGTCAAAGCCTCCTTGGATGGCAATGTGGTAATCAGCATCCGGATAAGCGGCTTTCAATGCCTGGAGTCGGTATTCAGCACCCTGTTCCGTTTGGTAAAAAGTGCGTGGCGTACTGGCGACGCCGGAATCGACTTCGCAAGAAACCACCTTGGTTTCACAGATGCCGTTAAATACTTGCTCAGCAGCCTGTTTAAGGGCTAGTAGTTTCGTCTCGTTCCTCGAGGCAAGAACAATGATGATGGGTTTCATGCTTTTTAATTAAGTTTTTTGGGTTATGAAATTGTTTGAGTATTAGAGCATTTTGCTACTGATAAGTCAAGGTACACAAAAACACCCGTGGGTGTCTTTACATTCGTGATGAGATATAGTTCACCAATTCTGAAATCGCTACGCGTTCCTGCTTGCCAGTATCACGATCGCGGATGGTGACCATGTCCTTGAAGTCGGGATTGATGTTGTCCCCTGTTCCGGCGGTATCGAAGTCCACGACGATGCACCACGGCGTTCCGATCTCGTCCTGCCGGCGGTACCGCTTTCCGACATTTCCATTATCATCATACATGACGCGACCGAACTGCTTTTTGAGCATTCCGTATACTTCTCGCGCCTTGTCCTGAAGTTCCTCGCGGTTCTTCAAAAGCGGCGAGACCGCGCATACGACTGGTGCCAACCGCGGCGCAAGCTTAAGCACCACACGCGTTTCCCCGTCCATTTCTTCCTCATGATAGGCATCCGACAATACGGTAAGGAACAATCGCCCCATTCCCATCGAGGTCTCAAGGATCCACGGAACGAACTTTTCACCGTTTCCCTGATCCGAATACGTTAAGTCCGCACCGGAGAATGTTGCGTGCTGCGACAGATCGTAGTCGCCTCGGTCATGAATACCCTCGATCTCGTCGAACCCTGTCGGGAACTCGTATTCGATGTCCCAGGCATCCTTGGCATAGAATGCCAGACGATCGTGCTGCTTCCACCGAAGTTTTTTCTCATTGATCCCGAGCGACAGGTACCAGTTCCACCGATCCTGCTTGATCGCTTCGTAGGCATCCTTGTTCTCGTTGGGACGAATGAAAAACTGGGTGTCGGCCTGCTCAAGCTCGCGCGTACGGAACAGGAAGTTGCGCGGCGAGATCTCGTTTCGGAAGGCCTTTCCGATCTGTGCTACACCGAAAGGCATCTTCGGCTGCATCGAGTCCACGATATTTTTAAAGTTCAAGTAGATTCCCTGGCAGGCTTCCCCTGGCAGATAGGACGGACTCGTCCCTTCCGATGTAAAATCACCCAGATTTGAAGTAACTAGCAAGTTGAACATTTTGACCGGACCGAACTTTTTCTGGCCGCATTTTGGGCACGCGATCTTGTCGCGGTTGGCGTCGAAGAGCGCCGCAAGTTCCGCTTCCGTCATCTTCTCGTCAGCCGAGACGCCGATCTTCTCGAGTTCCTTGTCCACGCGGATGCGCGTATTGCATTCCCTGCATTCGGCCAGAGGATCAGAGAAACCGTTCACATGCCCGCTCGCTTCCCACACTTTCGGATTCTTGAAGATTCCCGAATCAAGTCCGTAGTAGTTCTCCTTGTCGTAGACATTGGCCTTCCACCACGCCTGCTTCAAGTTATTGAGAAGCTCCACTCCGCGTGGGCCGTAATCGTAGACACCAGCGAATCCTCCGTAGATTTCTGAACCCGCATACACAAACCCGCGTCGCTTGCACAGCGAGACGATCTTTTCCATCAGGTCACTTTCGGGCTTTGGTTCTGGCATATTCCGCCATCGTAACACAAAAATCGCCCTTGTTCAAAGGCGATTCTTGGAATCCTAATGCGCTCCCCCGATGATGCCGTCCGAACCGGCTCCTCCCCCGTCGTTCAACAGCTGAGTGGTAACGCCTTCCTTCGTGACCGTAAGATCCGTATTCGTGAAGGTGTCGTGGCCCGTTGCGGTAATCTGGGTCGTCAGGTCGGCAGTTGCCCCCGCCTGTCCAGTCGAAGGAGTGATGCCCACCTGGAAGGAAACGGTCCTCGTCGGAAGAACCCCTCCCGTGCCTGCCGGCACGTCGCCGGCATTCCAGGTGACCTGGCGCGTAACCGTGTTGTATGTCAGCGCCGATGCCTCACTTGCCGGCAAGGCGACATTCTTCCAGCTTATCCACGTCGGAAGGCTCGAGGTCACTGTGACTCCTGATACGTCGTTTCTGAGGTTCACGATCTGCCACTGCACGGTATAGGTCGTCTCCTTGTTCGGAACCGCCGGCATCGGTCCCGTATCCTTGATCGGTCCTGAATAGTGGAGCGACGCGACCAAGAGGTTGAGATCCGAATTGACGACCAGCGTCTTCGTATCCACGTCCGACGCCGAAAGCTTGGTGCCATCCGACTGGTATCCCTGAATGTCGACCATCATGGTCAGCGACTGGTTGGTCGCACCCGATCCCGCCTGGAACTGCTTGGGGGTGATCGAGAACGAGACGCTGCCGCTCTGTCCCGGCTGAATCGTGGTGAGGTCAGGATCCTGCTGACTGCTCCAGATCACGCGGTTGGTCGCACTGTCGAAGAATCCGTCCTTGTTGGTGACTGTTGCCGGATCGTAAGCCGATCCCGAAAGGCGTACCGCGATCTGCGCGTTGGTGATCGGTACGGTCAAGGCGTTCTGCCAGTTGACCGACACCGTGACGCCCCCACGGGCATCCACCGGAACCGCAAGGCCCGAGGCATCCTGATTGTTAACGGCCAGTTTCGCACTGAGGAATGAGTTGGACAACGGGATCACCTGCGACAGCGAGTTGTAGACCGTATCAAGCTCCTGTTCGTTGCTTGCGCTTTGTGCGCCGACGGACGCCTGGATCGTTTCCAGATCGCCCGATCCGCCGGCAAGGCTGCCGTAAGCGGTGATCGTATGACTTGATCCCGGAGCCAGGTCGCCCAGGTACCACACGTTCGTTCCGGATGAAGGTGCCGGCGTCGCATGCGTGAAGGTGAATCCCTGCGGATACTGAAGGACCAGTGCCGTGTTCGGAAGGGTTGAGGTCCCGTTGCCGACGATGGTGAAGGCAAGGGGGATTTCCTGATTGGGAATCGCGCTGGCCGGAGCGACCAAGGTCAGGTTGGCCGGCGAGGTCCTGATCGTGACCATCGTCAGCTGATCCTTATCATAGACCGCATTCGATCCCTGCACGCGAAATTCGAGGTGTGCCGTGATGGTCCTTTGCGAGTTCTGCGGTCCGTAGAGGGCAAGCGTGAACGACTCTTGATGGGTATCGCCCACACCCAGGTCGCCGATATCGCGTTCAATGCGGGTAACGGCGTTCGGGTTGCTGCCGTTGCCGTCGGGATACTCAAGAACCAGCGTCGCAAGCTGGAGCGGCAGTTTGTTTCGGTTCACGATCGTGACGTCCACGGGAATGCTTTCTCCCCCGTCGACGAACGACTTCGTGGTGATCGCGACGTCAACATTGCTCGTCGAGATGGAATTGCCACCGTTGACGAAGCTGACCACGAGAATGATGACCGCAATCACAAGAAACCCCAACGATCCGAGGAAGATGTTTCGGAAGACGGAGGTTGTCTTGGGAGGCTGTTTCATGAAAGAATCCGCAGCGCGTGCCTGGGGACTGCGCCAGTCGTCGGGGGCGTCGACCTTCTCGTCATGGAGAAGGGAGCGCCGTCCGGGCGGCTGGATGTCCGTCGTGTACAGGTCGCGCTCGATCTTGCGCAACCGGCTGTTTTCGTCCTGAATCGCCATATGGGTTTATCATAGCACGATCTGCGTTGCGGAAATACTTTCATTGATCGATTTCACCAGTTCCTTGCGATGTTCTATGCAATACACAATGGAGTCCTTATCAGGAACGTCAGAGAGAAAATCAGCGCTTCCATAGCCCAGCTTTTCCAAGATCTTCAATACACCGAAGATCTCAAGGCCCTCGCCCTCTCTCTTGCCGAAGGAACTTGAGACAAATTCCTGGGAATAGTTCAAAAGATTCATGAAAAGTAAAAACAGCTCTGAATGAGGCTCCTCGCCCTGAATGAGAAATTCAGCGAGACGAAAGACACGATGCAGTGACTTGAGAAAAAAGGCATTGCCGTACGTGGCATACGAAGCAACATCCGAGATTCCCGTGAGCCGCCAGATAACTTTTCCGCGCACGAGGTCAATGACGACGTGCGCATACCGGGTCAGGTGCATGCGCATTTTCGACTCGATCTTTCGTGCGGACTGGACGCGGGCCGTTATCTTTCCGAATTCCCTGGTGAAGAAAACAACGTCGATGTTCGCCTCACCCTGGGGAATGACACGCAAGACGATGGCTTCGGTTTTGTAGATCGCATACGACATCTTACGAAGCGGCTGATGCGGTTGTCGCACTCGAAGCGCTTCCGGTGATGGGATTCGCCTGGAGCCAACTTACGATATTGTAATAGGCATTGACTTCGGCATTCTCGCCGACGACGCAGATGTCGGTAGCCTTGGTCGATGCGGTACCCAGACACTTGATCAGGTGTTCCTGACTGATGATGCTCTTAGGAAAGTCGAATGCAACATAATAGGTCGGAGGAACCGCCGTGTCATTCGTCACCACGCTGAAAGCCTGTCCGTGTTCGGTGACAGTTTCCTTAGTCCAGCCTTTTGGATATGGAATGGCGCTTGTCGGATCCTTGATCCAACCCGCGACAGTAGCCTGCACAGCCTTGGCTTGTTCAGAATTCGGAAGAGCAATGATCTGATTGTAAGCTTCCTGCGGGCTCGTCGGGAGCTTCTTGCCTGTGTAATAGTAGTAACCCGCAACGGCCAGGACGAGGATGACGATAATGGCAAGAATTTGTTTCATAAGCCTATTGTACCAACAATGCTATTCTCTTATCAAGTTCGCAAACAGGCATGCCACGGTCACGGGGCCGACACCGCCGGGAACGGGCGTCATCAGCGACGCCTTGTCGCCGCAGGCGGGATCGATGTCCCCCACCAACTTGCCGGACTGTTCGCTGGTTCCGGCATCAATGAGCACGACATCGTCTTTTATCATGGACGAAGTGATGAGGTGTGGCACACCTGCGCCAGAAATAATGACATCTGCATTCTTAAGCAAGTCATTTCTCATGACCTCATCGGTATTCTTGTCGGCGATTCCAAAAGGAATCGCCGACCGTGCGAGGAGTGCGCCGACTGGCGCACCGACCAATTTTCCATTTCCTAGCAAAAGTATTTTCTTCCCCATCAGATCGATAGAATAAAAATTAAGAATCTCTTTTACCGCCAATGCAACGGGCGCAACATATTCTGAATCCGATCGAAGACCATCGATATCAAGGTGAGCCGGCACGGCATCAAGTATTTTTTGAGTTTCAAGTCCACTTGGCAACGGCAGCTGGACGACGATGCCATTATAATTTTTCTTCGCCTCAGTTTCGACAATCTCAAGCGCATGACTCGTCGAGACATTCTCTGGGACTTCCACAATTTCCACGGCAACGCCCAATCGCATCGCAACTTTTGATTTCATTGCCACGAACTGCATGCTGGCAGGATTGTTGCCAAACACGATGAAGCACACCTTCTTCTCGGGAAATGAGGCGATTTTGCTTTTCAAACGCTCCTCAATAAGGTTCGCAATGTGTCGTCCGTCGGCAATCATAGGTGTTTGGTTCCCCCTCTTTTAGACGATTTCCCTTCCGAGGGGAAATCGGTCCGAGCGTCGCGAGTGTAGGGGGTGGCCGTAGGCCGGGGGAGTAAGATTTTATCAATCCTCTTCGCAAGCACGACCATATCCCTTTCCTTCTTGCCACGCGTCGTTTCCGCTGCAGTTCCCAACCGGATGCCCGATGGATCAACAGGGCTTCGCGTATCAAACGGGATCGTGTTCTTGTTCACGATGACATTGTTCTTTTCAAGAAGATCGCTGGCTGCCTTGCCGGAAATTCCCTTGCCGTTCATCCATGTATCGACCAATATCAGGTGCGTTTCGGTTCCCCCTGAAACGATCCTCCAGCCAAGTTTTGAAAGCTCCTTGGCAAGTGCCTTTGCATTCCTGATGACTTGCTTGGCATATTTTTTAAAGTCAGGCTTCGACGCCTCGAAGAGCGCCACCGCAACTGCTGCAATTTGGTTCATGTGCGGACCGCCTTGCAGTCCTGGAAATACGGCCTTGTCGATTTTTTCGTTCAGCTTCCGCTCGTCGATCCGCGAAAAGATCAGGGCACTGCGCGGACCTCGCAATGTCTTGTGAACGGTGGTCATGACGGTGTCGGCATACGCAAACGGACTTGGGTACACGTCACCCGCAACCAGTCCTGCAACATGCGACAGGTCGACGTGCAGCAACGCACCCGCCTTGTCAGCGACAGCTCTCATTGCCTTCCAATCAACGATGCGCGGATACGCGGTGTAGCCCGCGACGACGATATCCGGTTTTTCAGCAGAAGCAATTTTTTCAAGCTCCTTGTAATCAAGCAGTTCTGTCTCGCGATTCACGCCGTACGGAATCTGTTTCCACCACTTCCCGGTCACCGACGCCTTGAACCCGTGCGTCAGATGTCCGCCATGATCCAAACTCATTCCCATAACTTTTCCGTTTGCAGGAACCGTTGCAACGTAGACCGCCAGGTTCGCCGGCGAGCCCGAAAGAGCTTGGACATTCACCGCCCATTTTTTGGGATCAAGCTTGAACAGTTTCAACGCGCGAGACTTTGCAAGTTCCTCAACCTCATCAATGTATTCGTTGCCACCGTAATAGCGTGCTCCCGGATAGCCCTCCGCATACTTGTTCGTAAGTTCCGAACCCAGCGCCTTCAGCACGTCGGCGGATACGTAGTTTTCCGACGCGATCAAGTTCACCGACTTCTTCTGTCGGGCCTTTTCAAGGGCGATAAGTTGTTCGATTTTCTTGTCGTTCATGGGAGTACTGTATCATATTTTTGTAAGAAGTTTCTGTGAAGTCCGACCGATGCATTGAAGGGCAGTTTTAGCTTTCTGATGGTGAGATCAATATCGAGGCAATCAAACGTATTGGCAAGATCACATGAGATTTCCTCGACAAGGGTTTCAAGGAGAATGTGGGATTTTGCTCCCTCAATATGTCTCTTCACTATCTCAACAAGATCATAGTAATCAATGGTGTCAGCGAGATTGCCAGTGGCCAGCGCACGAGTAACGTCAAATGCAATGGCAAGGTCAATCGAAAATTCTTGTATTATTTCTCTCTCGGCCTGAGTCGCGCCGTGACGACCGCTGAACATAAGATCCCTTAGGGAAATAGTTTGAATATTCATGGTTGTACATAATATAAGCGAGTAATGCAAAAACAGCCTTGCGTTACAAGCCGGCAAACCCTGACCAGGTGGAGATGGTGGCGGTGAGCTTCATAGTAACTTCACTATACCCTATTTTTGATAAAAGTAAATAAAAAGCCCCCGTCGCATATTTTGCAAGAGGGCTTATCTGATTAACTCAGAGTATCATCACTTTCCCATGGCAATCATAACCTTGGTATAAAGCTGTTCAACGATCTGTTGTTGCTTCCTTCCCATGGCTGCATAGTGATCCAAGCCAGGAGCGGAATTGATCTCGATGATGTAATGCTCTTTTGAAGGAGTGGCAATATCACCGACAATCATCAAGTCAACTCCACAAAGACGAAGACCCATGTCTTTCGTCACGCTGACTGCAAGCTTCTTGTAAAAGGGGTGCACCTGTTCAGTAACGTCAACTGACGTTCCTCCGGTAGAAAGGTTCGCGTTTGAAAGAAGCTGGAGTGATTGCCCTTTCTCAAGGACGGAATCAAACGAAAGCCTTTCCCTTTTCAGAGACATTTGCAATCTTACATCCTTTGCCAAAAAGGTTTTGTCTCTACCGGCTCGCATGAACTCTTCCTGCCTTTTCTCAAGAAGTTTGGCAACCGAAGTCAGGCCGTCACCGATAACGGTAAGTGCCACACGCTCGTAAGCAGAAATGATCTCGTTATCAAGAACGACTACGCGGTAATCTTTTCCTATGATTGCCTGTTCTACCAGAACGACGTTGTCCATGCGAGAAATTAACTTGAAGACCTTGAAGAATTCAGCCTTATTCCAAACCTTTGTTACACCTGCGCCCTGGCTCTTGCTATTCGGCTTAAGGAAGACAGGGAGACCAACACCCTTAGCATAGAGCCATGCCTTTTCAATAGTTTGATCGGACTTGATGCGCTCTGCCCAGGAATTTGAGTAGAATTTTTTCCAAGGTATCACAGAATACCCCATCTTTTTCATGAAGATCTTTGAGTAATCCTTGTCGACGGCAAGAGCAGATGCCCCCATCGTATTGATATCAAGGGTCGTGCCTCTGAAGTAACGATGTTTGCCATTTGGATAGATAATCTGCCCAACAACGCCCCATTCTTCTTCGACAACAACCTTGAGTCCGAGCTTTTTACCTATCTTTTTGAACAGGTCAGCAAGCAAGGGCTGTTTGAGTTTTTTCTTTTTTGCTTTCATGTGCGTTGTTTTATTTACTGTATAATATCATTTATTATAAATAAGTCAATAACCCAAAAAGCCCTTTCGGGCTTCTTGCTAGACCTTCTCCACTTTCCTCTCCTCACTTCCCCACTTAACATCATTTGCACCAACGGTGCTTTTCAGTTCTGTTCCATACATTGCAAACCAAACAGGTTCAGCATCGGTAAGGAATACGGTGACCTTGTCGCTGGGTGACAGGTTCGCTTCCTTGCGCATTTCCTGAATACCACGAACGAGTTCGCGCATGCTTCCTTCGGCGATGAGTTCATCAGTGAGGCTTGTATCAAGCGATACCTCGTTCTCCTTAAGATTCGCATCTGCCATAACAGCCTTCACGTTCAACTCATCCTTGATGATCTCAAGATAATCATTACTCAACGTTGTTTCGGCTGAGAGTGATGCCAACGGCTGTCGCACCTTGATGTTCGCCTTCTGACGAGCTTCAAGTCCCAGCGATACGATCTTGCGAACCTGCTCCATATCGGTAATCAATGTTCCGCTGACAGCACTTGCCGTTGGGAACGATTCAAGGTGAACTGACTCCTTATCACTTTCATTTCGCAGTTTTTGGAAGATCGTTTCGGCAATGAACGGCATGATGGGCGCAACAACTTTCGAGAAGGTCATGAGGACGGTGATGAGTGTCTTCCCTGCTGAAATACGATCAGCCGTGTCGTCGGACTTGAATCGGTCGCGCGATCGTCGCAGGTACCATGCCGATAGGTCATCCACGAACAACCCGAACCCCTTGGTTCCCTCAACCATGTTGTACCCATCAAACCCACTTGTCGCCTCACCGATCACCTGGTCCAGTCGTGCCACGATCCACTGGTCCAAGACGTTTAATGACGTTTCGCCCTCGTTCCAAACGTCCTTCGGAATCTCGTACATGTCAATAAACGACAGGCAGTTTTCCAAGCGGAGAATCGTCTTCTTGTAGACATCGTCCACGCTTTTTTCGATGAAGTTCGAATCTTCCCCTTTCATAAGAACCGACGACATCAGGTACATGCGGAGCGCGTCGGCACCGTACTTGTCCAACAGGACCCATGGATCGGGATAGTTCCCTTTTGATTTCGACATTTTCTGACCATCGGTCCCGTTCAGGTTTCCGGTCGTCACGATGTGCGTAAACGGGGACTTGTCGAAGAGCATCGTGGACACCAGGAGGGTGTAGTAGAACCACGTTCGGGTCTGCGCGATGTATTCAACCACGAAGTCCGACGGGAAGTTCTTTTCCTGCCAGTCCTTATGCTCGAACGGATAATGATCCTGTGCGAAGGGCATGGAACCGGACTCGAACCAGCAATCAATGACTTCGGGAATGCGCGTGAATTCCTCGCTGTTGTCGACGAGCGTGATGGCATCGATGTAAGGACGGTGGAGATCAAGTTCGTAATTCTCGTTGTGCGGCAATGGCACGAAGTCGAAAGGTCGCACTTCGGCATTCTTGAACGGATATTCCTTTGAAGGAACCTTCAAGAGGTTGTCGAAACTAAACCCCTGGGCAATCAGACCAAGAGATCGCGCTGATGAATTATGACAGACAATGAGAATATTCTTTCCCTCATATTTTGAGTCTATTTCGTAGATGAAATCCCCACATCTCTTGATCACCTCCTTATAGGCTTCGCCATCTTGGGACTTGTACTCATAACGATTCTCCGAGGCATTTCGAATCTCAAGGAACGATGACAGTTTTTCCCCTTGGAATTCGGAACCGACATTCCACTCCCCAATACGAGCATCAATAATCATGGAAGCCGTATCAAACCCAATTTCGTTTGAGATAATGGTTGCCGTTTCATGGGCCCGAACGATAGGTGAGGCAATGATGATGTCGATGTTCTTGCCCTTCAGCTCCTCACCCGCCTTCTGTGCCTGCTCGCGACCCAATTCAGTCAAATGGTTTTCAGGATCTCCTTGGAAATCCCACACGTCTTTGATATTGCTCTCCGCCTGGCCGTGGCGAACGATGAAATACTTATTGCCGGATTTTTTCGTGAACTTCTTCATCTCCTCAATCGACGAAATGAACTTCAAGTTTCCGGATTCCGACTTCCAGATCGGAAGCGGACTTGCCCAAAAGCGGTTTCGCGAGAAGTTCCAGTCAGGTGCGTTCTCAAGCACGTGCTTGAACCGCCCGTCGCGAAGATGCTCGGGAACCCACGTGATGTTCTGGTTCAGTTCGAGCATGCGCTTCTTGTAATCCTGCACCTTGATGAACCATGATGGCAGTCCGTAGTACAACAGCGGCGTTTCGCATCGGTAGCAGTGCGGATAGCTGTGGGTGATCTTTTCCTTCGCGAAGAGCGCATGGCTGTGCGCCAGATACTTGATGATCTCGACGTCAGCTGCCTGAGGATCGTCCTTCGGCTTCACGTGAACGCCGGCAAAATGGGTCACCTCGGGAATGAAGGTTCCGTCGAGTCCGACATGCTTGATCAGCGGAATGCCCTCTTTTTTTGCAAGGGCCGCATCATCCTCACCGAAGCTTGGCGCGATGTGTACTATGCCGGTTCCGGTATCGGCCGTCACAAAATCGGCGGCGTAGACCTTCCACACCTTGTCGCTCTTCCCCATTTCGGTTTCCTTGAAGTAATCAAACGGAGGCACATATGACATGCCGACGAGCGATGCTCCCGAAACTTCCTCAACAATCTTCGCATCTTTATCTTTGAACACCGCTTCGTACCGGTCTTTGCCCACATAATAGAATCCATTTTCAAACGAAACTTTTACATACATAAGTTCGGGATTTACGGCAAGTGCGGCATTTCCCGGAAGCGTCCACGGTGTCGTGGTCCATGCGATGAAGTAAGTATTTTCAACTCCTTGCAATTGCATTTTTGCATACACCGAAATATCAACAATGTCCTTGTAGCTGTTGTCCATGGCAATCTCCGCATTCGACAACGGCGTCTGGCATCGCGGACAGTACGGAAGGATACGATCAGCCTGATAGATGAGACTTTTATCATTCAGCTGTCCAAGTGCCCACCAGACGGACTCGATGAACGTCGTGTCCATCGTCTTGTACGACCCGTCGAAGTTCACCCACCGTCCCGTTCGGTCGACGGTCTTCTTCCATTCGCTTACGAAACCGAGCACCTTTGATCGCGCCTCGCGTGCGAAGACGTCGATTCCCATTTCCTCGATCTGTTTCTTTTCAGTAATACCGAGCGATTTCTCGACAATGGTTTCGATCGGAAGACCATGCGTGTCCCATCCCCAGCGCCGCGGCACCCGAAATCCGCGCATCGTCTGATAGCGCGCGATGGCGTCCTTTCCCGTTCCTCCGAGGATGTGTCCATAATGAGGAAGTCCCGTTGCAAACGGTGGCCCGTCGTAGAAGATGACGTCGCGACGGTTCTCATCAAGAAAGAGGCTCTTCTCGAAGAGGTTGTGGTCTTTCCAGTATTGGACCGTTGCCTCTTCGCGGAGTGCGACGGGAGATTTTACCTCGAGTTTGTTCGAGGGGTTTTGTTCGGGGATGGGGTTCATAATAATTGGTAATGGGATAAAATAATAAAGTAAAAACTCGTCCGCGAAACACGACATCGCTGTCATGGTTCAAGGACGAGTTTCAAAATCTTCTTTCGCAACGTGGGAGGAGATTTTTTGGTTCGTGGTACCACCTTGGTTCACCCTACCCCTCCGCCCTGCGGGCACCTCCCCTTTCAGGGGAGGGCAGACCTCGAGAGCACGCTGCTCTGCCTAGAGTTCTGCCTCCCCCTGACAAGGGGGAGTGGCCGTAGGCCGAGGGGGTACGGTCTTAATTTCAGCCATAACGGGCTTACCCGTCCGAATCTACGTCCCTTGCGGGATTCTTTCGGAAGCTCCCCGGTGATTGGCCGGATCAATGCCTGCTATCCCTGATAATACTTGAACTGGGAATAAAAGCAATGCTATACTGTCCCCATGATAGAAATTCTCGCAGACTTCATAGAATGGTTCGGGACGATCGCCGTATTGGGCGCGTTCGGACTTGCCATGTTCCATGTCATTCCCTTCGAGAGCAAGATGTTCTACGTGATGAACCTTGCAGGTGCGATCGCCATGGTGTTCGGCGGGGCCTTCAAGCGCCAGTCGTGGAAGATGGTCATCTTCTTCGCGATCTGGGCGATCATCACGGCATTGGTCTTCTTCAATCCTTTTCACTGGCATTTTTAAAAACCTCCCGTATGGGAGTTTTTTATTTCTTCGCGTGAAATACCTTGTTCAGTAAAAACTTTGAGAGGACTGCAAACAGAAATGCCACAAGAAGCACCACCAACAGTGCCGTATGCGGATTGATCGGAAAGCTTCTCACCCCGATGTTGATCCCCCACTCGATTCCCCAATACAGCACATCACCGATGAACAAGAGTGCGAACATCTGCCGGAGCGGAATATCGAACCATGATGCGATGAACGAATTGGCATACGGGAAGTTAATAATCCCCAACAGGACCAGCGTGAACTTCTCACCCTTCTTGCCCATGAAGTTTTCGATAGCCGTCACGATCCTCAAAATCCTCTTTTCAAATTTGGTACCTGCGATTTTCTTCTGAACGAACTTTCCAATCCAATAGCCGATTGTCAGGTCGGCAATTGTCGCGATCAGCCAGACTAAATTCACCTCTATGAGATTAAGATGCAAATGGCGGATCTGAAAGATTGCCGCGTCGGACGACACCGGTTCCTGGATGATCACCGCGGCGATTATCAGCCACCAGATGTTTCTCATAAGTTACATTCGGTCGGGGGCCGTAATACCCAGCAAGCCCAATCCGTTCCTCAGGACAATCTGCGTGGCATGCGCAATGGCAACGCGATGTGCGGAAGTTTCCTTGTCGCTCGTGTCGATGATCTTATGGTCCGCATAGAAGGAATTGAACGCTCGAGCAACTTCCACCAAATACGTCGCAATGTAATTGGGTGCGTATTCGTGCAGCGCGTTTTCAACGATTTCAGGAAGTCGATACAGGATGCGTTCCAAATCGGAAACCTCTTCAGTCGATGCATACTGCTCGACAATGTTTTCTTCTGAGGCCTTCTCAAGAATCGACGACATGCGAGCATGCGTATATTGCAAGTAAGGACCCGAATCACCGTCAAACGAAATCGATTTTTCAAAGTCATACACGATGTCGCTTCCTGGCGAAGCTTTTAAGATGGAATATTTGAGTGCACCGACTCCGACTTCCGTAGCAAACCGCTCAAGCGATCCGGCATCGATCCCCTTTCGGTCGGTCATCTTTTCAAGGGCCACCGCACGCGAATCATTTATTAGCGATTCGCCAGTCACTACGTTCCCCTTGCGCGAAGACATCTTTCCTGATGCCAACCGCATCATGCCGTGCGTGACATGTCGCAATTTCCCGCGGAAGTCCGGCCAGATCTGGTAGATCGCCTCATAGGCAACACCGATAACGCCCAGCTGTTCAATGGCGGTCGTCGTGATCGAAAGATCAAGGTTCGGTTCCATCTTAAATTTCATATCAGCAAGACCGATTTCCTTCGCATCGTAGGTCGGCAATCCTTTCGAGGTGAGGAATACGCGCGTATGGAGTTTCGGATCGAATCGTTCCGCCTTGAAGACGATGGCGCCATCGCTTTCCTCAAAGACGCCCTTCTCCAAGAATTCCTTCACCAGCGGAACACTGATCTTCGCCGCATCGGACTCGAAAAAGTAATGCTGGAATTTCGTGCCCAACACCTTATAAATTTCCTCGAAGGCTTCGAGGGTAAGCTTTCGTCCCCAATCGTATGTTTCGTTGATAGATTCGTCCGTCCGCTCGTAGACGGCCTTGTTGATGCGCTCGATCTCGGCCTTTGCCTCTTCGTTGGTATCGTACTCGTTTGATCCCCACGAATACAGCGCGCCAATTTCCTGCGCCTGCGCTGGAATTGAAAGCGACGCGTCGGGTCTTCCCTTTTTCTGGATGCCGTAAATGGCCTTTGCAACGTGAAGGCCTACATCACCTTGATAGTTCACACGGATCAGTTCGGCGCCCGAAGATTCGATGATGCGCGACAAGGACTCGCCAATGGAGTTCGACATCAGGTGTCCGATGTGGAATGGCTTAAAGGGATTGGGTTGCGTATACTCGATCATGATGCGTTTCCCCGCAAGCGAACGGCTGTTGCCGAATACTTCCCCTGCGGAAAGAATTTCCTTGTTTGCCGATGCAAAAAATTCTTTTGAAAGTTTGAAGTTAATGAAGCCCGGTCCTGCAATCTCAAGGCTTTCCACTTCTGGAATGTTTTGCGCTTTCAAGGATTCAAGGAGCATCGTGGCAACCTCGCGCGGGTTCTTGCCCAGCATTTTTGCACTTGCCAAAGCGGCATTCGTGGCATAGTCGCCATGCGACAGTTCCGTTGGGTGCTCCAACGAAAAAGAAACGCCTTCCGCTCCCAGGCCTTTCAGTGCCTCGGCTATCGCCCCTTTCAGTTGTTCCGCAATCGTCATAGGATTACAGTACCATAAAAAACCTGAAAACAAAGAAGGTGCCGCGATTTGGCGGCACCTCACTTATTGCATTTTTACTGAGGGGCCGGAATCTCAATTTTCTCAAGGAGCTTTGTTTCCTTGTTGAATTGGTACCACAAACGAGGCTCTTCATTCGTTCCTGATATATGGACACCGGCTTCCAGGCGACTACGAAGATCTTTCATGAAGTCTCCGAACGTCCCCATCACCGTCATGTTAGAAACGGCGGAATAACTTACCGATTCGTTTGCCTTATCCGGATTTTTGAAAAATCCCCGGCAAGAGACGCGGCACAAATAAGGGTCGCCTTCGACAAGCTGAGCATCCGTAGGGCCCGCAAGGGTGAAACTGAATCCGATTCCTATCAAGTCGTCCAGCAATTTTCCATCAGAAACGGATAGGTTCTTATCGCGTTTTTTCACAAACGCGGTTTTTGAAGTAAGGGCAATGACTGACATATGTGTTAAGTTTTAGGGTTAAGGTACTTCCTGCATCATACGCCTCACGATGGGTCCCGTCAACGAGAATACTTGACATATGTTTATAAATATGTAGACTGTACAAAATTAACAAAAATGAAAAACAGCAACATCATCGCCCTCATTCTTCTCCGCATGCCGGGATTCGGACTCAGCAACAAAGGGCAATCCCTTTTCTCCCCGGAATTCTCCTCGTGCTTCCTCACAAAGCTAGAAAAGCTCAGGAAAAAAGGCATCGTGATCATGGACCTCGTATTATGGAACTACATGACTGAATTTGCCGATACCCTGCTCAACGGCCGGGAAATCGTCATCAGCGAATCACCGCAGCCCCACATATCGGCTTCGAGAAAGTCCATGGTCGTGGCAACACTCGATGAGGCAATCAACCTCGCTGAGCACCTCCGCGAAATGGATGACGAACGCATCCTCGTCGCCTGTGGATCTCACCTCACGAACGAGGTCCTTGGCAAATTCGATGCGGTCCATGTCATTGGACTTCCCGATGTCCTGCCTGCTGACGCCTTCCTCGACAGCCTTGGAAAGGAGCCGTTCCGCATCAACGGAATGCTGGAAAAAGACGGTGTCACCTACACCACCTACGCCAATGTTAGCCATGTCGAAGTTTGAAAGACGACAATTACATAAAAAAGACCTTCATCTGATGAAGGTCTTTTTTATTGCCTACTTGATCTCGATGCCCATCGACCGTGCAGAACCTGCGACGATCTTCTTGGCAGCCTCGACGTCGCGGGCGTTCAGGTCAGGAAGCTTGATGGTCGCGATCTCGGTCAGCTGGGCGTCCGTGATGGATCCGGCCTTCTTCTTCGCGTTCGTTCCCGACCCCTTCTCCACCCCGGCGAACTTCTTGAGAAGTGCCGAGACGGGAGGCGTCTTGATGACGAACTCGAACGATCGGTCATCGTAGACGGTCATGAGGACGGAGACCATCTGTCCCATCGAGTCCTTCGTCATCGCGTTGAACTGGTTGACGAATTCCCCGATGTTGACTCCAGCCTGTCCGAGGACCGGCCCCAGAGGTGGAGCAGGCGTTGCCTTTCCTCCCACGATCTGCATCTTGATTGTTTTCGTGATTTTCTTAGCCATAGGTGTTTAAAATTCAAATTGTGCGTGAAGCGGCGCAATTATAATCCTCAGCCGCTTCCGCTAAAGCTTCAGCGGGCCGAGGGCGTAACTTGGGAACAATAGCATTTTCAAGGTTTTTTGTCAAAAGTTCCAACCTCACCCGTCTTGCGTGCGGCAAGCCACCCTCTCCTCTTCGAGGAGAGGGGCACGATCACTGGTATGAACTTCTTTTTTGAAGAAATAAAAAGAACCTTACGAGGTTCTTAAGAAATTGGTACGAGTCACTTTTTCCGCAAGTGAGTCGAGAAAAGCGAATCAAACGTTAGTTGATAACTTTCAGCAATACATGGTTGAATAATACTGTGAGCTTCGTAT
>CAIXMG010000091.1 GCA_903920485.1 uncultured bacterium | reverse complement strand
GTTTTCGATAGGGCACTACATCGTTGATTTTTATTGTCCCCATAAGAAACTAGCGGTTGAGCTTGACGGCTCACAACACTTGGAAGATAGGGAATATGATACAATACGTGAACAGTTCATGGGCAGCCTTGGAATCAGGACGGTTCGTTTTTCGAACCTGCAAGTAAGAAGAGATGCTAACAAAGTTGTCGGTGTCATATTTCAAATTCTTAAGGAAATCTAGGTGGCGCTCGCTCCTCTTGCAAAGAG
Organism: uncultured bacterium; assembly: GCA_903920485.1. Lineage (GTDB taxonomy): Bacteria > Patescibacteriota > Minisyncoccia > Phycocordibacterales > UBA1006 > CAIXMG01. Next base: position 7,166 of record CAIXMG010000091.1, on the reverse strand, counting down.
GAGCTGTCACGAGGCTTTGCGAGTGACTGAGGAGTTTTTCTATGAACATCAACTACCAACTTTTTTTCCTCTGTTACGGTGCCGTACAGCATTCGCCGGCTTTGCGTGCGATTGCGCTGTTTGTCGCGAACTATGGCGACGTTGTCGTGTCCCTTGCGGCGGTCCTGTTCCTGCTGTGGCTTCTGATCTGGAAGCAGAACGCACGGTCCCTGAAGCGGGGGACTTGGGACAAGGAGCTGTTCGCCGTCGCGGTCAGTGTCGGAACGGCGTGGTTCGTGACTTTCATCCTCAAAATTCTGTTTCATGCGGCACGGCCGTTCGTCGTGTTTCCGCTCGTCCACCCGCTGATTTCAGAAACGCCGTACACGTCGTTCCCGTCGGGGCACGCAACGGTCTTCTTCGCGCTTGCCGTGGTCATGACGTACTATCACAAGCGGGCAGGGTGGCTGTTCCTGGCTGCTGCACTTGTTGTGTCGCTTTCGCGCGTCTTCGCGGGGGTCCATTTTCCAGGCGACATTCTTGCCGGTGCGGTTGTCGGAACGAGTGTCGCTGTGATGGTGCATGCGTGGATCAAAGGTAAGTTTAAAAATTAGAAAATAAAATCCCGCGAAATATATTTCGCGGGATTTTATTTAGTTGTAGTGTCATACTAATGCAAGGTCAACTTAACTTGAATGGCCATGAAAAGAATGGTTATTATATACATTCCTCCCAGCATCCAGTTGTGTCTGTGAAGCGCCTTGTTCAGTATCTCCGCAGGGATGGCCCCTTCTTCTGAAGCAGCTGCCTTGCCATATGATGCGAGCATTGAGCTGCTGAATAAGACGGCAAGTATTATGCAAACTATGCAAAAAATGAACGTGACAAGCATTTCGTGCTGTGTGCGAAGAGAAGTCTTGATTACATAGGCAAATGTGAAAGTTGTTGGGAAGAGAAGGCTTATCGCTGCGCCAATGATCGCTGCGAAGCCTTGTTTGTAAAAACGCCTGGCAAGATCGTGCCTGACCTTTCCGGGGAGGAGGGTGATTTGTTGTACCATAACCGTATCTGTTTCGTGAGTTAAAAATGAATGTGAAATCTGCCTTGAGGATAGCATCGTAACTCAATTTGTCAAGTATCTTTTTCCTCAAAAACAAGTAAAATAAGCCCCATATGTGGAAGAAAAGAATCATCGCGCTCGTATTATTGGTTTTAGCAGCAAGCCTGGGGTACTTCGTCTACTGGTCGCAGGCCAGCGGACGCAAGCCCTTCAAGTTAGGCCTTGACCTTTCCGGTGGAACGTACCTGTTGTACAAGGTCGACGTCTCAAGCCTGACACCCGCACAGATCCCGACCGTCATGGACTCGCTTCCTGACTTTATCCAGCACCGCATCAGCCAGAAGGACACGGCCGGTGCCCTTGGCGTGCTTGAAGCCAACATCCACACCGAGACGACCTCGCTCGCCGGCAACCAGAAGGAGTACCGCATCGGCATCGAGCTCCCGGGCGTGACGGACGTAACCAAGGCCGAGGACATCATCGGCAAGGCGCCGTATCTTCAGTTCGAGACGGAGAACCCGAGCTACAACAAGTCAGCCGCTTCCAAGCCGCTTCAGATCAATGCGTCAGACATCAAGAACGGGACCATCGATCTTTCGGCAGCGCTTGATAATCTGTCGCCGTATTCACCGACAACACTCACCGGTCAGTATCTTTCAGGTGCAACTCTTGAATTCGATTCCAACAACCAGCCGACGGTCGGACTTCAGTTCAACCCCGAAGGAGCCAAGCTCTTCCAGCAGATGACGGCGGCAAACGTCGGCAAGACGATCGGGATTTTCCTCGACGGACAGCTGATCGAGGCGCCTCGCGTTAACCAGGCGATCTCGGGAGGATCCGCGGTCATCACCGGAAACTTTACTCCGGCCGCGGCCAAGGAACTCGTTGACAACTTAAATCACGGGGCGCTGCCAGTTCCGATCTCACCGATCTCATCTGAAGTCATCGGTCCAACCCTCGGGGCTAATGCGATTCATGCGGGCATCCTTGCGGGAATCATCGGACTCCTTGCCATCGCGCTCATCATGATCGTGTGGTACCGGCTTCCCGGATTCGTCGCAACCGTTACTCTTGCTATCTACGGTGTCGTGATGCTCGCCCTGTTCAAGTTGATCCCGGTCACGCTGACGTCGGCGGGAATTGCAGGATTCATCATCAGTCTCGGCATGGCCGTAGATGCGAACATCCTCATCTTCGAGCGCATGAAGGAGGAAATGCACGGCGGCAAGTCCATCCCGGAATCGATCCACTTCGGATTCGATCGCGCATGGAACGCCATCCGTGACGGAAACATTTCCAGCATTATCTCGGCCGCAGCCCTCTTCTTCCTGGGCACGACGCTGATCAAGGGATTTGCCGTAACCTTCGGGCTTGGAGTCATCGTCTCGATGATCCTCGTTCTTACGGTGACGCGCGCATTCCTCTACGCGGTCGGTGGCATTGGAAACGGTCGAATTCGAAGATTCCTCTTCTCATCAGGACTGAGCAAATAATCGGCAAGTAAATCTATGTTTATCATCAAGTACAAGAAATTCTTCTTCGCGCTCGCAATTCTCCTCGTCGGCGGATCGATCGTCTGCATGATTGCCAAGGGCTTCAAGGTGGGTATCGACTTCACGGGCGGATCCGCCCTCGAAGTCTCATACGACACGATGCCGTCCATGGACCAGATCAAGTCGCATGTCGCACCGCTCTATCCCCAGGCTGAAATCCAATCCGTGGGATCGAGTGACGTGATCATCAGCACCCAGACCATCGACGAGACTACGAAGGATTCGCTGGTTACCGCACTTTCGTTCGGCGGCCACACGGCCACCGAAAAGGAGTTCAACACCATTGGACCGTCGGTCGGACGCGAGCTCCGCAACAAGGCGATCATTCTCGTGGTCATCATCTCGATCGCGATCATCCTCTTCATTGCGTACGCGTTTCGCAAGGTGTCGAAGCCGATCTCGTCGTGGGCGTACGGACTTATCGCGATCGTGGTACTCGTCCATGACATCGTGATTCCCGCAGGGTTCTTCTCGGTGCTGAACCTTCAGGTGGATACGCTGTTCGTCGTCGGGCTTCTCACGATTCTCGGCGTCTCGATCAACGATACCATCGTGGTGTTCGACCGAATCCGCGAGAACCTCAGCGTGAACGAATCGAAGCACGTCAAGGAGGATTTCGCCTACACAGTAGGGAAGAGCATCAACCAGACGTTCGTCCGTTCGCTCATGACCTCGATCATGGTACTGATCGCCATCGCGGCGCTGTACCTGTTCGGGCCGGAGGCGACTCACAACCTCGCCATCGCCATGTTCCTTGGAATGTTCTTCGGAACGTATTCCTCGATTTTCCTGGCATCGCCGCTCCTCGTGGTTTGGAACAATCACAAGCAGCGACGACTGGAAAAGAAGGCATAATGAAAACGTCTCCCGCAAGGGGGATTTTTTATTATAAAGGCGAAGTAAACAAACGATAAAGACCGGTCCATTGCTCCTTGCAAAAAAGATTGCAGGGAATACCTCTTTCTTTAGGATCGTATCGGGATGTTGGAATCGAAATAATGCAAAAGCCTCTTCGTGTCATAGTAACCGAAGAGGCTTGAAGATTCTGATGCGGGTAGAAGATTTATTGAGGTTGTGGGTAATATCAGGTGCCAACCTGTCGAGCTCCGTAAGAAGGTGGGGAAACCTTCCGTCAAATTTCCTGAGAGCAACAACTACGGACTGGCAGTAAATGGCGTGTAATCCAAGGAACAGGGAGTATCGGGGGTATTGCGGACTCAGCCGATACAGCACTGCTTTTGGGCAAGCTATGACATGTGCCATAGCTATGGCGAACATGAGAGATAGCTGTTTCATAATAAAGGAGTTTTCCTAAGAATACTACTTATATACTTTTTGTCAATAATCCTGGATGTGGTATACTTACGCTGTTACCCTTAACCCCTTACCTTATGACCATACTCTGGATTATTATCGCGATCCTGGTGATTCTCATCATCTGGGTCATCGCAGCCTACAACCGATTCATTACCTCCAAAAACCGCGCCGAAGAAGCCTGGGCCGACATTGACGTGCAGCTGAAGCGCCGATACGACCTGATTCCGAATCTCATCAACACCGTCAAGGGATATGCCGCACACGAATCCGGTACCCTCGAAGCGGTTGTTTCTGCCCGAAACAGTGCCATGGCAACGATGTCGGGTTCCGGAAGTCTTGCCGATAAGGGTGCTGCCGAAAACCAGCTGTCAGGCGCCCTCAAGTCCGTATTCGCCCTGTCCGAGAGCTATCCTGACCTCAAGGCAAACCAGAACTTCCTGTCGCTCCAGGGCGAGCTTTCCGATACGGAAAACAAGATCCAGGCAGCCCGACGCTTCTACAATGCGAACGTCCGGGATTACAACACGATGCTCCAGGTCTTTCCCGGTAACGTGATCGCGAAAAGCTTCCACTTCGGTCCGAAGGAACTGTTCCAGCTGGGAACCGACGATGTCGCGAAGAATCCAGTAGAAGTGAAGTTCTAATTCTCAGATTTCATCCCCATCATGGCGACCCTCTATACCCGCAAAGACTCAAATATCCGCAAGACCTGGTTTTTGATGACCGGGTTCTTGATCGTGCTGATCGGTATCGGGTACGCCTTTTCGTACGTGTATAATGATCCTTACATATTAATTATCTTTGCCGTGATCGCGATCGTGATGAACGTCACGGCGTACTGGTATTCCGATTCGATTGCTTTGTCATCGGCACGGGCCGTTCCTGCCGACGGTCCGCAATATCTTGAGCTGAATCGCGTGGTCGAAAACCTTGCCATCACGGCCGGTCTTCCGAAACCGCGCGTGTACGTGATCAACGATCCCGCGCCGAACGCCTTTGCCACGGGACGCAATGCAAAACACGCGGCGGTTGCGGTTACGACTGGGCTTCTGAACATGATGACCACGACCGAATTGCAAGGAGTCATCGCGCACGAATTGTCGCATATCGGCAACGATGACATACTTATTTCGACAGTGGTCGTGGTTCTGGTCGGACTGCTTGCCATCGCGTCGCAATTCTTCCTGCGCAGCATGATGTTCGGCGGGGGACGGCGGGGGAATGATCGCGACAACAGCGGGCTGTTTATGATTCTTGCCATCGTGGGAATCGTACTTGCTCCGGTCGTGGGAACCATCATTCAGTTGGCGATTTCCCGGAAGCGTGAGTTTCTCGCTGACGCTTCCGGTGCCCTACTGACCCGCTATCCCGAAGGGCTTGCCTCGGCCCTTGAGAAGATCAAGGCGTACGACATGCCGATGCAGAATCCTTCCGCCGCGACCGCGCACTTGTTCATCTCGAACCCGTTTGGTCCGAAGCAGGGTTCCATCTCGAAATTATTCATGACCCACCCGCCGATCGACGAGCGCATCGCGATCCTCCGCGAGCAGGCATAGCCTTTTCCTGCACCGGTATACCTTGTCGTGCGTATAAGAAAGATAATGTTCAAAAAACTTCTCATTCCCATTCTCATAGCGTTCCTGTCCGTGTCGGTCGCTGCACCGGCTTTTGCCGCTGCGAAAAAGACGGTCGTGACAAAGCCGTTTGAAAAGATCTTCTACTATGTCCCAGGTGTCGGCCCCTATGCCACGCTTCAGATGTACGGCACGCAGATTCCGATTCTTGCACCGCAAGTCTATCAAGTCGATGCCAACGGAAACCTTACCGGGGGCGTTTCTGCGATTACGACCGCAATCACCGTTGCCAACAAGACCAAGGTCATGCCCTTGGTGTTTCAGCAGAATTTCGATCCGACGGTGATGCATACGCTGCTTTCGAATTACGCAACCGAGAACACGTTTGCCGACGAGCTGGTTTCCGAAGCCGTGAGCAAGGGCTACATCGGTTGGCAGTTTGACTTCGAGCACGTCATGGCCACCGACCGTGACGCGTATTCCGGATTGGTCGAGCTCGTAGCAAGCAAGCTTCATGCAAAGGGGCTGATCTTGTCGGTGGCGGTAGTGGCCCGAACATCAGACAACCCGTCTGACCTGCCGGCAGGCTCGTGGGACAATTGGGCCGGAGTCTTCGATTATGCGCGTATCGGAAAAGCGGCGGATTTCATCAGCCTCATGGCGTATGACCAGCCGGCATCGACGGGGTCGGTTGCAAGTCTTCCGTGGATCAAGAAAACGGTGGCATATGCAGAAAAACATATTCCGAAATCAAAGATTTCGCTGGGCATTCCGACCTACGGCTGGGAATGGAATACCGATACCAATACGATGGTGAAGAGCGTCAGCAACGACTTGGTCAACGAACTGGTCGTGAACAAAAAATACGACAAGATGGGCTATGACGGGGCGGCGCAGTCTGCATGGATCACGTATACTGACACGACCGGCGCAACCCCGATCCATTACAAGATCTGGTATCAGGACGTGCGCAGCTTCAAGGTCGGTCTTGCCCTTGCGAAATCCCAGAAGCTTCGTGGCATTTCCGTCTGGGTCGTGGGGATGGAAGATCCAGCGATCTGGAGCGTGCTGAAATAAATTTATGAACTTCAAATGGCAACCCGACAAGGCAAGTCTTACGCTGACGATTCCGGAAATTAGGATCGATTCTCGGCTGGTTTCGTATGCCACAAACCATGGTTACGAACCAAAGCCTGAACTGCATGTGACGCTTCTTTCGTTTCAAAATGGCAAGAAAATACTGCAAGCGGTTCACCATAACAGCGGAATGCTGGATGAGATCTTCGGGTTGGCTCAGACCCTTCATTGGCCGGTCGAGTACCTTCCCGAATACTACGTTCTTGAACGAACCATTCCCGAGTTTTCCCTGAACGGGAAGATCCAGACGCCCCAGCATACGCGGCGAACCATCATCCAGAAAATCGTGGCACCAAGCATCGTACATTTCATGAACAAGGTGTCGGTACTCACGGGCGTTTCGTTTGCGGACCCGTTCCCGCACATCACGCTGTTCTCTTGGTCCGATTATGCCCCCGAAATGACGAGCGGTATCGGCCTTAATTCGGAAGAGGATTTCAAGAAATATTTCAAGGAAACGGTTGTTCTTTAGAAAGCGAAAAATCCCTCGGAAAGAGGGATTTTTCGTGGGTGCCCGAGAGAGGACTTGAACCTCCATGGATTGCT
>CAIXMG010000090.1 GCA_903920485.1 uncultured bacterium | reverse complement strand
TTCGAGAGCACTTTTTTCTTTGGTTTCGGTTTCGGTTCTGGTTTCGGCTTCGGTTTCAACTTTGGCTTAGATTTGATCTTAGCCTTCGGCCTCGGCTTTGGCTTTGGCTTCGCCTTTGGTACCGGCTTCGCCTTTGGTTTTTTCGCAACTTTTTCTTTTACCATCTTCTTCGCCTCTGCAACCGAAGCGGCTGCCTCTTTTCTGTTCAGCCTGCCCTGCTCTGCGTACGCCTTCAAGAGTCGTTCGAGACCAGAAACCACCCTGTCCCACTCATCGACTGAAACAGAGCTGGGCCGGAAGGATTTCGCCGTTTTGAGAAAGACTTCGGCCAAAGACGGGGTGATGTAATAGTGCGGGTATGCCAGGACATTCTTGAAAAGAAATTTCTTCTGTTCGACATCCTTCCCGAATTCCTGGAGCGCTTCCGGAAACCCGTAATGGATCGACCAGAACAGCTGGACGGCATTTTCGAACAACGGGCGCTGCCTGCCGGAATGAACGGTCGCCAGGAAGAAATAGCGGAGATCATTATTTTTTTGTTTCATAATTCAGGGTGTTAAGTTTTGTAATCTGAATGTATATAACCAAATAAAAGTCAATTTGTCAACAAATCCCTCGTAGATAAAATTTTTATCAAGAAGTCACTTGATGGATTTTGACGAGACTTTTTTATTTTGATATATTCACCTCAGCGCTTGTGGAGTTCGCTCCCTCGCTACCTAAATTGCGGACAGGCGTCAATTAAAAGATCCTCCTTAAGGAGGGTCTTTTAATTCTCTCAGTCTTCTTCCGGAACACCTTCATGAAGAATTCTTTCGAGGGTTTCCGAGTTCATTCCCCAAAAGGGGATAATGCTCCAGAAAAATTTCTCCTTTTTCTTTGACTTCATTAAAATCATTTTTCATACCCAAAACAATACTCCTCGCTTCCTCAAGAAACGCCTAAGATTTCCTCAACGAAAAAAAGCCTTACGGCTTTTACTTCCCTTCTGCCTCGCTGGCTTCGACAATGACACTCGACTTCCAGAACTTTCGGTGAAGCGTTTTGCCGAACTCGCGCATGTCCTCGTTGCGAAGAGCAAACATCACGGAGACGAAGATGGAAATGCCGACCGTGCCTGACAGGAACCCCTGCAGGAAGACACCCCAGAACGTATTCTGGTTGATCAACAGCACCAGGATATTGAGCGCTCCGTACGTGACGGCACCCATGCAGAGTGACGCGACGATCGTCTGAATGGTTGTCCGCATGACCCGGAAGGTGTTGGCTTCCGGGAAGTCACGCTTGAACAGGATCCACAATGCCACATAGTTGAGGATGTTCCCCAGCGAGAAGGCAAGCGGAAGGGCCAGAAGCACGAGGTTTGGCACACCGTCAAGACGAAGCACGCTAGTGAAGAAGTTGGCCCATCCGGGCGAATGCCGGAAGAGTGCGATGAAAAGGAATGCCAGAGCCACGGTAAACGCCTCGCCCAGGAAGTTCATGATGAGCGGCTTCTTCGTATTCCCCATCGCGTAGTATCCACGTACGAACAAGTGCACGAGGCTCTGGCAGACCAGTCCGAGGACCAAGAGCGCCAGTGATGCAGCCGCCAGCTTCGTGTCGTTCCACGAGAATGAATTCGATCCCAGGATCACGCGGACAATCTGTGCGCGAAGCACAACGAAGAGCACCATGATCGGCACGGACCAGAAGATGATCTTGCGCGTTGCGTTCAGGATGTGGTCGGAAAACTTGTCGCGTTCGTTGCCCTGGAAAAACTTGACCAGGGTCGGGAACGAGGCGACCGAATACGAAATCCCGACGATTCCGATCGGCACGTTCAACATGTTATTGGTCAGGTTGAAGATCGCGATCGATCCCGTTCCCAGGAATGACGCAATCGCCGTCAGGATAACACCGCTGAAGCTTGAGATCGACAGCCCGATCGTGCGCGGAACGGATACCGAAACGACGGACTTGATTTCCTTCCATGAGATGCGAGTCGTGAATTTCGGAACAAAGCCATGCCTAATCAAGACCGGCAACTGAATCGCCAAATGCAGGACGGCACCAAGGATGACTCCATAGGCCAAGCCTGCCAATCCGAAAATCGGCCGCAGGAAGACGATTCCGAAGATGATCCCGAGGTTGTACATCACGGGTGCAAGGGCTGCGACCAGGAACTTCCTGAACATCTGTGTGACTGACGAGACCATGTTCGAGACGCCCACGATGATCGGCTGAAGCAACATGATACGACTGAGATATGCCAGCTGAACGCGTTGAACGGCATTGAACCCCGGCGCAGTCAGGTGTGTGATCCACGGCATAAAAATGAACAGGAGAAGGCTTACCAAAAAAAGAAATCCGAAGAGAACGGTGAAGACCTGGTTGAGGAACCGTTTGGCACCGTCATGGTGTTCCGCATCGCCATTACCATAGCGTTCCGCCAGGTACGGAAGAAGCACCGTGATCGCTGCCAAAGTGGCGATCGAAACGTACAACAGGTCAGGAATGTCGAAGGCGGCATAATACGAGTCCAATGCATGCCCTGCGCCCAAATAGGTTGCCAACAACCGGTCGCGCAAAAGCCCGAGGAGCTGCGAAACCAACGTAAACAGCCCTAAAAGGAGGGCTGCTTCGTTGATCCCGACAGATTCGCGATTGAGCATTTTGAGAATCTTTGAAACCATAGGGCACTAGTGTATTATTTTTTCGCCTTGGGCGCAATTGCTTTTGTCGTGGAAGGAGCCGGAGCGACCGTACCAGAAGAACTCACCGACGAGGCGGTTGTCAGGTCCGGCGCGTTACCCCCGGAAAGGTTCGACCTGATCTGGGTGACCGCCTGGTCGCCGTCCTTGAACCGTGAACGGATGAGCGCATAGATCTGGTTCGCGTCGGCAACGTCTCCCGACTTCTCGTACGCGACCCCGAGATAAATGTAAAGAATCGGATCGTGTGAGGAGTCGAGGATGATAGCTTGCTTCAGGGTTGCCACCGCATCCGCCCAATCCTGCGACTGAATCTGAAGCTGGAGCCGGAGCAAGTACGCACTCTCCGTAGGATACTGGTTGAGAGAGTCCTGAATGAAGACAAGAGCTGTCGGAGTGTCTTGATTAGCAAGGGCAAGGTTCGCAAACGAAAGGGTGACAGTTGCATCATTCGGATCGCGCTTCTGTGCTTCCTGATAGGCAGCTTGGGCAAGCGGATACGCTTCGGTGACCCCCAAGGAGACTGCTGACTGGTAGACGTTTCCAAGGAGGATCCAATTCTGATAGTCTTCCGGATTAAGTTCGGTTGCTGCCTTGGCATGGCCCAATGCTACGCCCAGCACCTGTTCCGCCTGCCTGGAAATGTCGCTTTTGTTGGCAGCGGTGGTACCCGATACGATAGTACCCACTTCCTTCAGGGCAAGTTGTGCCAACTGGGCATGGTAAATGTCGTGCGAGGCAAGATTAGCAGCGCGGGTGATTTCCGCAACGGCTACCGAATCATCGCCCTTGCCCATAAAGACGACCCCTCTGGTATCGTCTATGAATGAGATGAGCTTGCGGATGCCTAGGTACCCCGCAAACAAGGTTCCGACGATCAAAACCGTCACGCCGAGGATGCCAAAGAAGCTGGCCCGGGGATCCTTAACAAACGAGAATGATCGATCGTTTCCAGGAAGGGACAGGTTGAGGAATGCGCCGATGAGGATGGCCATGAGAACGAGAATATAGCTTCCAGGAACATAGACCCAAGCGATAATGCCCAGATATGCCACGAGCATCCCGAGGGAGACCACGACGTACCGCTCCAGGGAACTCTCGAACCCTCTTCCCATTCTTCTGAGAAGGACATAAGCAAGCATCACGAAAAAGACAACCCAGAGAATCGCGCCGAGGATCCCGTTGCTAGCGAGTTCCGTAACGAAATAGCTGAATCCAAGGTCGAAGTTCGCACCGGACACCGAACTGCCCGAGACGCTCACGGGCTTCACCAGGGACCACCCCATGGCAAAGCTGTTGGGGCCGTACCCTGTGACGAAATTGTGCTCAAGCGACTTCTCGGCAACATGCATGCTCGTGCCAAACGAGGGACGGAGATCGTTCCACGCCAACGTCTGGTGGTGACCCGCGAGTGCGTTCAAGGAAGCTCCAAAGAAGATGCCTACGATCGAGAGAACGACCAGCGAAAGAACGTACCAGGGAACGCGATTTTCCTTCTTGTATGTCTTGGCACCCGTATCCCAGTAGGCAAAAGCGAAAAGATATAGCACGAACAGCAGGCCAACCAGACCGATGACCATCCAAACGACGCTGAGATTCATGAAAGCCAGCGCGACCGCCGAAAGGGCTCCGATGCCCATGACGATCCACTTGGGCAAGCGACGAAGTCCGGCCAGTTCAAGCGTAATCGCCGAAAACAAGAGGATTACGCCGAAAAAGATCCCCAGATCGCTCCATGAACCGATAAGGGCGGACGTAGATGAGTTTAAAACGCCCAGACTGAGAAATGCGGGACCGAAGGCGAACCTGAGGCCCTGGAGCAGGACCAGCAGGAGAAACGAAATCAGCATTCCGCTGTACAGAATTCCGATCCGCTGATAAGAACTGACGGTCTTGTAAGCGAAGAATATGGCAAGTGAAAAGATCGCAACAAAAAGCCATGTCGTCGTCTCGAACCCGTATCCAAGAAACGAGGTACCGAAACTTGGCGACAGAACTGCACCGATGAGGGTCGAAAGCACCAAGCCACCCATTATCCAGAAAATAGGATGCCGCGGAAGTGAAAGACCCCCCTTCTTAAGGATGCGAATTCCGGCAACCAGAAGCGCGATCACGAAGAGCAGGAACATGAAGAATCCTTTGGCTGTCAGCACGGAAAATCCGTATACGGGTACAAAGAAGATCGGTCCCAGCACTACCACGATGGCGAGCACGATGTACAGAAGCGAATTACTCGACCGGGCGACCCTTCCAAGAAAGCCGCTGAACGGTGCGGATAGTTTTTTGATCATATGGGTGAAGTATATCGCGTTCTAGAGGACTATGCTAATGATCTTTTTGGGGATAAAGATGAACTTCTTGATGTCTTTGCCATCAGTCCACTTTTTAATCTCAGGAATCGCAAGGACGGCGGCGCGCACCTCGTCTTCCTCGGCATCAACGGCGATCGAAATTTCAGCACGGACCTTGCCATTGACTTGAATCCCGATGGTAACAGTATCGTCGACAACCAGCTTCTTGTCATACGTCGGCCATGGCGCCAAGTGAACGGATCCCTTTTCACCGAATTCGTTCCACAACTCGTCTGCCATATAAGGAGCAAACGGTGCCAGGATCTGGATAAGTTTTTTGAAATCTTTCGCCGAAAGTGTTTCCGCCCGTTCCAGCTCATTAAGACAGATCATCATCGAGGAGATTGCTGTGTTGAAGCCAAACGCAGGAATGTCGTCGCTTACCTTCTTGATTGTCTTGTTCAGGATCTTTTGGTAACCGTACCCCTCACCGCTTCGCGGAGCTCCCCTTTCAGGGGAGCGTACATTCTGAACTTTTTCAGCCAGCCTCCATACACGTTCAACAAACCGCCGTGCGCCAACGATTCCATCAGTACTCCACGGCTGCGACGCCTCGAAGGGTCCCATGAACATCTCGTAGACGCGCATGGTGTCGGCACCGAACTGGTTGACGACATCATCAGGATTGACGACATTCCCCCACCGCTTCGACATCTTGCGCCCATCTTCCGCCATGATCATTCCCTGATTGCGCAGAACCTGAAACGGCTCGTCCGTCTTTACATGCCCCAAGTCGTGCAGCACCTTGTGCCAGAATCGTGAATACAATAAATGTCCTGTCGCATGTTCAACACCGCCGACATACATGTTAACTCCCCCGTTTTTTCCAAACCAATAATCAAGTTCACCATCACTTGCAAAAGCTTTTTTATTCTTCGGATCGGTATATCTTAAGAAGTACCACGAAGACCCCGCCCATCCCGGCATCGTATTCGTCTCGTATCCCGCCTTTACCCACGACGCAACAGATGCCAGTGGCGACTGCCCGTCTCCTGCCGGTGCGTAGGATGTTACCTTGGGCAGTTCCAACGGCAACTTCTTATCCGCAACTTCTGAAACCGTTCCATCTTTTTCATGAATCAGCGGAATCGGTTCGCCCCAGTATCGCTGTCGTGCGAAGATGGCGTCGCGGAACTTGTACTTCGTCACCCACTTGCCACCGACGAAATCGGTAATTTTCTTTTTGGCTTCTTCGGAAGAAAGATTCGTAAAATCACCCGAATCAATCAAGATTCCGTAACCGGTAAAGGCTGATTCTCCCTTCAAATATGTTTCGAAAAGTTCAAGTTCACCCATAGGAATATAAGCTGTTTTGAGAAGCTTGAGCGCATCTTCAAACGAATGCCACGAATGTTCAAGTTCAGCTGTTTTCTCGGATTCTGAAAAGTGTAATTCCTGGGGTTTTGCATTAGAAACATCAATTACAAAACCATGGGCGATACGATCAAGAAGAATTCCTGCTCGGATCTTATGGAAATAAACATGCAAACTTCCCACTTTTGAAACAAGCTTGGCATCTGCATATCCCGTCTCTTCTGCTAATTCACGAAGGACGGCCTCTTCTACTGACTCGCCTTCGTCGACACCCCCACCTGGCAATCTCCATAATTTTGTCGCACCGTCGTATTGCAGCAACACTTTTTTTGCATCGTTATCAATTACGATAGCGATTGCTCCCTGATCTTTTTTAACTGGCTTAATTCCTGGATTCTCATTCACAGACTGAATGACTACTTCTTTAATTGGCAACTTATACTTCTTCGCAAATTCAAAGTCTCGTTCATCATGCGCAGGTACGGCCATGACGGCACCCGTGCCGTAATTCGCAAGAACGTAATCCGCAACCCAGACAGGCACGCGCTCGCCATTCGCAGGATTCACGGCAAACACACCGTCGAGCTTTACGCCGGTCTTGTCCTTGTCATTGGCCATTCGCATCATCTCATCCTTTTTTGAGGAAGCAGCAACGTACTTTTCAACTTCATGCCAATTCTTGATCTGCGGTTTTAATTCCTCAACCAGCGGATGTTCCGGCGCCAGCACGACATACGTCACCCCGAACAGCGTGTCAGGACGAGTAGTAAAGACGGTTATCGAGTCAGCAAACCTACCCCCAGCCCCTTCCAAAGGAAGGGGGGCAGCGCCATTACCAAAGGAAAAAATTTCTCGCGACGACAGACTTTCAACTTCTTGGACAATTTCTGCAACCACACTGTCGGTATTTTTTAACACCTCTTCATTCGTAAACCTAACGACCTTAAATCCTTGTGACTCCAGAATACCAGTTCGCTCTTGGTCGCGTTCTTGCAAATGATCATGAACACCGCCGTCTATCTCAACAATCAGCGACTTTTCAAGGCAAACAAAATCCGCGATAAAACAATCAACGACATGTTGTCTTCTAAAATGACAGCCTGTCTGATCACCCCTCAGTCTTTTCCAAAGTAATTCCTCAGCCTGCGTGGGACTTTTTCTCATTTCCACAGCTCGGTCATGCAACTTACGATAGCTTTCTGGACTGCTCGTCAGATAACCTGGTGCTGCGCCCCTTCCTTTGGAAGGGGTTGGGGGTAGGTTTCCGGTTGGGGATAAATCTATCTGAATCTTGAAATCGATCTCCGCCCCCTCGCTCTTCCCGATCCAGTTCTTCTGAATCTCCTTGATGGAATTGGACCATTCCAGGGTCTCGAGGCCTTTTATCAAACGATCACCGTACGCCGTGATGCGCATGAACCACTGGCGCATTTTTTTCTTTTCCACGGGAAAACCGCCGCGTTCCGACACCGGCCCCTTGTCACTGTCGACGATCTCGTCGTTGGCAAGTACGGTGCCAAGTTCCGGACACCAGTTCACTTCTGCATAGCCTTCGTACGCCAAACGATAATTCATCAGAATCTTCTCCTTTTCCACTTCGGAAAGTTTCTTCCAGTTCTTGTCGGTCTTTTCAAATTTCTTGATCAATTCCGAAATAGGCCGAGCTTTACCCTGAGGGAATCGAAGGGATGGCGTTAGATCGTAATAGGAATTGTAGATCTGCAAAAAAATCCACTGCGTCCATCGGTAG
>CAIXMG010000089.1 GCA_903920485.1 uncultured bacterium | reverse complement strand
AGTGGTATCTGGTCGAAAAGAAGGTCGCCCTGGGAACCAAGTGGGTTATTGATGCCGTGGCTGTAATCGTTTCACGGGAAACCAGAAGCGCAAAAGTGGAAGTTTTGTGGAATGTGGTTGCATAAATTGAAAAACGTGGTAGATTGGTATTCATTGTTTTTCAAAATTTTATAACCCTTAAATCATTACCATCATGCCAACCCTCGTCGCCAACACCGCAACTGACAAAACTGCAAAAGATGCAGAAGCAGCATTCCTCGCTCTTGCTAAGGGATTAAAGCCTTCCGCAGCAAGTTTCGAACTTATCGCGGGACGACACAAGAACTCGCGGACAAAATATTTCAAGAAACTTCTTAAAGCCTGGGAAGGTTATTCCCTTAAAAAAGTAGTAGCAGATCTCAGCAATATCGACAAGGCTATCAACACTGAAGTAGCCTTGGAAGATAAGGTTCTCTCAGAGTTTTTTCACAAGGACGACAACAGGGCCTTGCAGGAACTGACCGTTTTCATGGGTCGCTGGGAAATTGCCCACAAGGATCTTTTGGGAAAAAATAAGTTTCTCAAACTCAAATTTCAGCTTCTCTCTGGTATCGTCGAACGGTATAAGGTAGGAGACATTTGCTTCAAAAGCGGTGAACTTTTTTCTGTTCACAACGAGGCCATCTCGGCGTTGGTGTAAAAGGACAATTTAAATTTAATAGGAAGCCTCGCCAGATACATCATTCGGCAGGCTTTTCTTTTTGGCAAAATGTGTTAAGCTGTCTGGGCCTTGATGAATCGGAGTGTGGTGTAACGGCTAACATGCCTGCTTTGGGAGCAGGTGACTCAGGGTTCGAATCCCTGCACTCCGACATAATGAAAAGACCCCTTAAGGGGTCTTTTCATATGAGGAAGCCTTATTTCGAAAGACTGTTGTCGAAACCGTATTTTCCGGATCCCGAGAAGGTGAGGGAAAGGGCTGCGATACCGAGCATGATCGGTCCGAGTGCCAACATGAAGCCTTCTGAGCCTGCCACCTTGGTAACGGCGACGATCATGACGATGGTCAGCAGAAGTCCTGCCAGCTGAATGCCGTATCCGGCGATCATCATGAAGCCTCCGATGAGTTCTACGAGGGCGGTAACCCATGCCCAGAACGCGCCGAGACCGATCATGTGGAAGAACATGATGGTCTGCGTCATGCCGTGAAGCTTGAGGTAGCCTTCGTACATGAAGACGAGGCCGACGGCCAGTCGAAGGATAAGGAGTCCGAAATTGGGATGATGAAGCGCTTTGTGATGGATCATAAGATAATGATTAGGAATTAATGCGGACAGTATAACGCGTCTTGGCTTGGCAGGGAAGGGGTTCTTGAGTTTTTGAGATAATCTGCTATGATGGTCCCACATGCGGTGCTAGTTTAGTGGTAGAATAACTGCCTTCCAAGCAGTGGATCAGGGTTCGATTCCCTGGCGCCGCACAACGATTTCGGCCTACAGTGATTCCCAAATGATTTCAAAGAGGGTCTTCTGCATCTGCACCACGCTTTGATTTTCGATCACGATAATAGAAATGGGCTGAACGATCTGGGTGATAATCAGCTTCCTGGGCAGAATGATCATGTCAACCTGCAAGTGGGTTTTTTCAGGCAGGATCTTAATTGTTTCGTTGAAGTTTCGCTCAAACTTTTTATGCTCGCGTGCAATCGGTGAATCTTGAAACAGCAACTTTGTTGTTATTGGCAGCTTCGCGCGTTTCTCGATGTATTCAATAGCAAATTTTTGATCAAGGTTGTACCACTTTTCCTGATTGGTAATGACGAGATATTCTTCGTGGGGATTGATCTCTTTCAACGATTCAAGATAGACGTTTTTAAGTGCCTCAAACCCTTCGTAGTACTTGATCGTACTTTCCGTATCCTTCAGGTTATATAACGCTAAAAATTCAGGTAAATTCGTCTTGAACTCGTTTTTCCTGTTTTCCAAGATGATCTCCAGCCTTTCAGGGCTTTCGGCCACGAAGGTGCTTTTGAGTCCTTTGATCTCGACTTTCATGAGACCCTTCTGTTTCAGACTATCGATAATCGAATAAACCGTACTTCGCTTTATTTCTGCCGACCGGGCAATTCTTAGGATTGTGGTTGCTCCAAGGGATAGGGATGCTAAATAGACT
>CAIXMG010000088.1 GCA_903920485.1 uncultured bacterium | reverse complement strand
GCACGTGTCGGTCATGAGCATATCTGGAAAAGAGACAAGGGTAATATTATACTTATTCAGATAATGTAAAACCAACTCGTGATCTTGTGGTACGCGCATCGCACCAACCTCCGCAAGGGCTTTTGGATCCTTATCAAAATGACGCGTAAAAACGCGTCCGCCAACCCTTTGGCTTTTCTCGTAAATCACAGGCTTGAAACCCTTTTTGAGAAGCTCGTTTCCTGCAACGAGACCTGAAAGTCCTGCTCCAATAATTGCTACTGATGCCACCGCATTTCCGTCTTTTATTTTTTCTATATCCCCGAGAATGCTCGATGAACGCAGGTAATCCTGAGAAAGCCTTTCCATATTGGTCAGATTAACATAAAAGTTTGCTATTTTGAATGGTTCGACCTAAACCGACTCGTCCAGTATTCTGATTGTTTTATCCGCATAAACAAGTCTACCTTTCAAGTTTCCTGCTAGGAACCCTCCTCTTCTGCCTCGAAGAAAGAAACCCGACAAGGCAGGTAATGACGACAAGCATGGCAAGGCTTACAGATCCGGTACCAAGGGCAAGCCCTCCGCGCGCATGCGAGACCCCCATCCAGTCTGCGAACGATGCCCCCAACGGCCGCGTCAGAACATAGGCTATCCAGAATGATGCAATGGCATCGAAATCAAATACGTAATAGGCGACCAGCGGAAGTGCGATCAGTCCCGTGAAGAGGAACCCCGATGCCAGGTATCCCAGATGAAGCGTCGTCGCGGTCATGTCGCCGACCGCCGTACCAAGCGCGAACGTCGTAAGAACGGTTGCCCAGTAAAACAGTTCCCGGCGAGGCGTGGTGATGCTGTGGATGGACAGCGTGTTCTCGCTTGCATGCCAGACGAAAAAAACGAGGGCAAGCACGATTGCGAAAAAGACCGTGGACACAATGTAAGGAATGCCCAGCCCGACATGAAGCACGTCGGCGGCCATCGTGCCGAAGATGCTCACCATGACGACCGTCGACCAATAGACCCATGCAACATATCGACGCGTCGAAAACTGGAGCATGAGCGTGCCCAACAGCAAAACCCCCGCTATCGCTATCGCGATGATCGGGTTCATATGGGAAACAAGGTAGTCCGAAGTCGTCTCGCCCATTCCTGTCGTCAGGATCTTCGTAATCCAAAAAAACACGGTGGCTTCAGGAACCTTGGTGAGGATGCGCGTGATCTTGTTTCGCGAAATGATGGTGTTCATGTTTTTACGAAACATACGTCGAGGCTGAAACGTCCTTTGACGTTCCAGGAATTTCAGGAGAAAGTTCCTGCTTCATTGTTTCTTTCTGGAAAATGGCAGTCGGTCCCAGGAACCGCACGATCTGCTCCGCATCGCGCATCGCGTTGTACAGGCAGACGCTTGCACCGGGCGATGGTGTCATATTGAAAATAATGTTATCGCCGACAATCTTCCCCTCGCCGAGAAGAAGCTCCTTCGTATTCGTATCCACGCGCTGAAGGCGCATGCCGCCGTAACCCTGCGCACGCTTCAAGTCGGACCCTTTGAGCGTAGGCACGATCTTCTGCACCTGCGAGACGAACAGGTATTTCCCCACGTAGGGCAATTCGTACAAGAGGTTTTTTACCAGATACTTGAACCTGACCGGTTCGAGCAGGATCTTGAAGAAGCTTTTCCAGGTCTTTGTGTTTCCCAGGCCCGCTGACGCGAAAAATGCGCCTGCGGTTTTTAACTTCCTGCTCTCAAGCACCGGAAGAAACCGTGCCGTCGGACCGAAGCGCGTCACGCCCGCCATCGTAAGGTCCGGGTCGCCGTGCGCCGCGGCAAACGGCATGCGCGAATCCTGCATCGTGTACACCTTGCCGTTCAAGACCTCTTTCGTGAAATAGAACGAGCCCGCGATGGGAATGAGCGAGAACTCCTTACCATATCCCAGCTGCTTTGCGAACCCAAGGCTGTACGCGTCGGTGTCGACGACAACAACCTTCGCCCGCAACAGGCCCTGTCCGGTGCGGATGACATATCCCTCGCCACTCTTGTGAATCGACTGAACCGAACGCCCCAAAAACACGTCGGTCGTCTTG
>CAIXMG010000087.1 GCA_903920485.1 uncultured bacterium | reverse complement strand
CTCATTTTCGGAAAGCCCTATATCCTTTAAAATAGCGAGTAATTTAGTGTTTTTTATAAAAGTGTCGATATGATCGGCATATCTTTTATTATACAGGATAAGGATGAAATATCAAATTCTAATGCTATGTCGGCATTTATGACTATATTAAGTAATACTGATATGATTATGTCAATTAATACTAATCACTTAATCATATGCAAAAACCCATTAACCAAAACCCTAATGTTCCCGTAGATCTCCTCTTTGTTTGGGACAAGTACAACTTGAAAACCATAGCAGACACCTTTGCAGTACGTTATTCTCAAACCTTTCCCAAGACTGCGCTTCAGCAAGAGCTTGAGAATCTGAAATTGCCTACGGCAGAATTTCTCTCAAGAGCCGAAACCTTTGAAAAATACGGTATAGACGAGAGGTTGCTTTTCCTTGTTTACACGGAGCTTGAAAAGAAAGCGATCGAAGCAGGTGTCTCCGTCGAATATAGTGACATCACAGGATTTTCAGAAGACGACTTTTACGAGAACCATCACGTGGAACCTGACCACAAGAAGCACGCGGAGACGGCACGTTCGGACGGAAAGAATCTCTTGCTCGAGATAAGTCTTGAAAAGGCGGGAGGAATTCAGGGGCGTCTGTACGATCTTATGCATCTTACATTTGGTCACATGGTGCAGTGGTCAAGCGAGGATTCAAAGCTTCTCCTTACTCGCGAAGAGGCTTGGTCAATCGGATATCGAAATCACGAAACTTCACCTGACCGGGTTGTCGACATGATGTCCTTCTACGAGTTCGAGGCGGGCATGCAGGGAATCGAGGCACTTCGTCAGGTATTGGATCGCATGAATATCTTGGAAGAGCAGAAAGATCGCATTTTGCAGTACTTCGTCGACTATGTTTACTGTGACAGCTCGTACATCATCCAGCATTACAGGGGAAACCATCAGTCGTTCCAAAAGTTCTGGAAGTTCGGACAGCCCATTCCGCCACGAGGACACCTTCCTAATGTTGAAGGATTTATTAAACGACATGCGGTTGAAATCGGACTTATTCAGGATGTAGAAAAGTCAGCCGAATTACCAAGCGCTTATCAGCTGTAATTGAAATTATGAAAGAATTATTCCTACTTGTCGCACCGTACGTGACCCTGCTTTTCGTCGTCGCACTTCCGCCAGAAGTATTCAACAACTTCAAGAACAGGACTTATTCCAGCGGGACATCGAGCGCATGGATCATGCGAATTACTGGATACGCGGTCTTCGGAGTTTACGAGATGATGATCCGCCAATATGTCGTCGGAGGGGTCCAGTTCATCGCCTTGTTCTTTTCGCTCATCATCTTTATCCAGCGGTACATGTATCGACATGCCAAATAATCCAACCTAGACATATGAACAACGAATCCGAGCGCAACGACTTTGCAGTAGCCCTGCGAAAACTGCTTGCAACGTATGGCGAAGACCCGATGAGAGAAGGGCTTGAAGAGACACCCAAAAGATACCTGAAATTCCTTGACGAGTTCTTGAATCCCCAGGAGTTCAGCATGACGACCTTTAAGAACGAGGGATACGATGAAATGATTGTTGAGAGCGACATTCCTTTCTATTCGCTGTGCGAACACCACATCCTGCCGTTCTTCGGAACGGGTACGATCGCGTATATTCCTGGAAAGAAAATTGTCGGTCTTAGCAAGATCGCACGTGCCCTTGAAACATTTGCACATCGCCTGCAGAACCAGGAGCGAATCACCAATGACGTGGCTGATTTCCTGATGAAAGAACTTGAACCACTCGGCGTTGCTGTTTCGCTTTCTGCTCGTCATTTCTGCATGGAAATGCGAGGAGTAAAGAAGCACGGAACGGTCACGCATACGACGGCAGTCAGAGGGGTATTCAAGACGGATCAGAAAACAAGGGAGGAATTCCTAAAAACAGTAAGGTTTCGGTCGAATGGCTGATTGTGCTATGATCATGGCATGATGAACAGAAAATTTGAATCAAAAATCCCTCTCCCAAAGCAGGAAGATATTCATGGGATAACTCCTGAACTGAAAAAGAAAGTGGAGGACCTTCATTTTGAGGCAGAAATGTACATGGACCAGACGCGTCCCGACATGGACACCTTTACCGATCTCTACAGCGAGGAGGAGATCCACAAGAATTCACGCGAGGTTTCCGCACTTGAAAAAGAGTTCAAAGCGAATGAAACAAAGGACTCAAGGGCTTCTAAAAAGTTTGCCCAGGTCGCGGAGTATCTCGTAGTGAAAAACATGGGTGCATGGACCGACGGATCGGTTCAGGCATCGCCTGCCTCAAAATATGACGATTACGTCAATGGAACCGATCTTATTCTTAAATGCTTTCCTAAAGAGACGGTTGAGACAGAGCATTCCACATTTCATGCCTTGAAGATCGACGTTGTCGTAAGTCAGCTGGATCGTTTCATTGCAAAGCTTACCAAGATAAAGAAGAAAATAGATGAGGCTCCCATGGAGAGGCCCGTAGGGGTGAAAGACGCGCCGGCAAAATACTTCCGTCTTGGAGAGGGTGAGAAATGGGCGTCGTCGGCTTCAGCGGTAATCTCTCTTACAGGCAGGCTGGTACAAGACCTTGTCGAGCGACATTCCAACGATGACTCTTCTGGTATCGGACGGCATGAGACACCTTACATAATCATGACGGAGCTTGCCGAGCAATACAAAGAATTCGGAGATTATGCTGCATCACTTGGAAAGTCCTATATTGCCGAAGACTATGCCGCCGCTGCCTTGAACATCACCGCTGCCTTCAGCGGCCAGCGTGAAACACTCAATTCGGACGATGTTCTTCAAGAAATGATTGAAGAAAACCCCAGCGTCAAGAACCAGCGGACTTTCTTCAGGCTTCTGAGAGAGCAATATAATCCTTCAGAACTGAAAGAGGCCGCATAATAGAGGCTATTCAAAAATCCCGCATGTGCGGGATTTTTGATAGGGAAGCGCTTATTTAACAGCGTCCTTGAAAGCCTTTGCAGGTCGGAACTTTGGAACCTTGGTAGCGGGGACCTTTACGGTCTCGCCGGTCTTAGGGTTTCGAGCGTCTCGAGCTGCACGGTCCTTCACTGAGAAGATTCCGAGTCCGGCAAGCGATACTTCCCCTCCCTTCTTGAGGGTCGAGATGATGCCGTCGATGATCATCTGGACGACTTCCTCGGACTGGGTCTTGGTTCCTCCGATCTTTGCGTGGATCAGGTCAGCGAGTGCTTGTTTGTTCATGAAAAATGAGTGTTCGGAACGCCGTTGGCCGGCGGAATTCCGATGCAATTAGTGTTAACCGAATAATGCTAAGCTTAGCTTTTTGGCCGTATGACGAGTCCAAAAGCAAAACCATTATAGCATAAGGGTTTTTGGGGAATATCTTGACTCAAAGTATCAATTATTGTATGGTGATTTCAGAAAACCATCATTTTAAACCCAGTAAATCCACGAAAAGTATGAAAAACTTAATAAGAAAATCAGCAAGCCTCCTCTCAAAGATCGTTTTCAATATCAGTGCAGCCATATGCCCTCCGGCAGTGGCACTTACCTTGATTGTGATAATGATCCTGCGCAGAAGAAGAGACGTTGGCTTTGCCTGAAAAGGCAAGTACAATTAAATAAAAAGGCCCTTACAACGTAAGGGCCTTTTTATTATCTCGCATATTCAATAATTCGATTCTCACGGATGACGGTCACTTTGATTTCGCCGGGATATCGCAGTTCGCGCTCGATTCTGACGGCCATGTCGCGCGCGGTCTGTCGGGCTTCGAGGTCCGTGATCTGGTCT
>CAIXMG010000086.1 GCA_903920485.1 uncultured bacterium | reverse complement strand
TCATAATATTTAAAACCGTACTTCTCAGCTTCAGATTTAAAGTGAAGGCTCATATGCCTCACCAGGTTAGCCATGCCTTTCAATCTTTCTTCACTATAATTTAACGCAGCCATCCAATCCTGTTCTGGATTTTCTTGACTGTAGTCCACAATAGACTTGTAGTGGTCAGGGCTTGTGTTTCCAACATAAATAATATGGGCAGGCTTATTTTCCATAGCACTAACAAGACTTGGCGCCAAATGTGCCCCTTCCACTATATGCATTGCTGAATCTTCACAAAAAGTGTTGCAGAAAGAAACAATGGAGGTCCAAAAAGCCGCAGACTCCTTGTTCTGGTCATCAATCGCTATTTCTGGATGGCGCAAATGCCTTTCCAGCCATTCTTCTTCTGAAAGATTGTTATAAAAATTTGTTCTAAAAAGATCCCCTGTTTTTTCTAAGCGCGCTTTCTTAGCAGCGCTTCTTATTGAATCAGTTGATACTACATGACCTTTTATTTTCTCTGCTAGGGCATATGCGAGCGTCGTCTTTCCAATTCTGGGAGACCCGCCAATAAAATAAGTTCTATTAAGCGAGTTATTAGCTGGGTTCATAGTTGAATTATACTATAAGTTAAACTACGCTACCATGTTTAGTATAGGGCATTGTAATTACCCCTCCTGGTCCTTCGATACTTAACTTGACTGTTGCCAGACTAGGATTCGAACCGTCCTGGTCTGGTACCCAAATAAAGGTTAACCCTCTACTTCTATGAGCTCTACTATATCATGAGGAACATCGATAAATCCCAGTTCTTTTGGTGATTCCACACAGAAGTAAAGAA
This sequence comes from uncultured bacterium, assembly GCA_903920485.1. Taxonomy (GTDB): domain Bacteria; phylum Patescibacteriota; class Minisyncoccia; order Phycocordibacterales; family UBA1006; genus CAIXMG01. The sequence goes on along the minus strand of CAIXMG010000086.1, from coordinate 2,498 downwards.
CCGATCCGTACAACAGCGCCATGGTCTTCTCCATTTCCGCAGGAGAAGCTTCATATCTTTTTCCCTTGAAGGTGACCGGGAATCCCCCGTTAATCAAAACAAGATTTTTGTATGCACTATCCGCATGCAGCGCAAGGTCGGTAGCACCCATCCTAAGATAGGTTGCGGGAAACTCTCTGTCAGAGGAGGAAACGCTGATGAGGTAAAATTTTGTTTGGTTAAATTCTTCGCTCTCAAGCCTTATCAGCTGTTCTTCATTGAGGATTCTCGAACCCGTCGCCCCCACGATGACATCGATCTTGTTCACCTTGATCAAGTCAAAGATATCAGCATCTACATGATGCGCGATATCGTAAGCAGTTACAAAATAGCCGGATTGCTCGAAAAGCGACTTCATGCCCTCGCCTATCGGACCAAGTCCCACAACGAGAATTCTCGGTTCCGCCATCGAGTATTTATCAAGCGATTCTTTGATTCGCCCAAGCGCATGCTTCACGATAAAAGGAGTCTCTTTGATGAGCTTGGTCGATGAGCGAGCAACGTTGATTATTGGAAACCTGAGATCTGTATCTTTCAGCCGATTGAATCCCGAAGATGTTTGCTCAATACCAAAAACCTTGCAGCCCTCCGGAATACGCGGGAAGTTCTGGTTTGCAACCTCGAGCAGCTGGCCACCGTCATCAAGGATGATTACTCTCGCACCCTGCGGGACGAACTCGATAAACTCGTTGAAGCTTAGTTCGCAGTTTTCCTTATGCTGCTTATCGAACGGTTCCTCTGGCTTGAACAAGAAGGACGCCACATGAAAACCCTCCTGCCTTATCTCATAAAGCACATCGATGTTTGTGGAATACGCCTTTCCAAGGATAAATATGTTTTTCTTTGGAATGCCGTACTCAGATATAAGTTCGAATATTTTCTTCTGTGGCTCGAGAATATGCTGGCAAGCAAGAAGGTAAACATTCTCCAATGATCCGTCTTTTTTAGACGAATAATGAAGAAAGATCTTTTCAAGTATCGGATATGTATACTCGTCAGAATTCGCAAACATGTTGCCAGAATAGGACTCGAACCTATATAAACGGCACCAAAAACCGTTGTCCTACCATTAGACGATCTGGCAATAGAAAAGCCTTACAAAATAAGGCTTGACCTACTGATTATTACCTAAAAGTCGCACAAGTGCAAGTTCCATCGGTATTAATGGAATATACGATTTTTTAGTTTCTTCTCTCACGTGTATAAATTCAAGCAACAATGCCGAGTTAATCAATTTCATCTTTTTCCAATCTTCTAATTTTTCCCGTGCGATCGGATCCAAGCTTTCCGATAATTCCTTAGCAAGTTCTGGGGCAAAGCGATAAAGAATAATGATTCTGACTTTTTCAATGAGAAATACTAAGAAACTATCGTAGAAGTCAGCCATTTTATTGTTAAAGTTTTTATTTAAAAATTCTAAAGACATTTCCAGTCTCTTTTTGTCATCACCAACTCCTTCGTTTGCTAGTCCTTCAATAAAACTATTAACAATGGTAGAGGTTGGCAACTGTGCAAGACTGAATAATAAATCAAGTGTAATTTCTTTTCCCTGAGAAACATTCATGACTCGTTCTAAGACACCTAACGTGTCTCGGAAGGCGCCATCTCCCATTTTTGCTATTAACTCAGCAGCTGTTTTTTCAATAGATACACCCTCCTGCTTTCCTATTTCTATCACAAAGTTTGCTAGTGTAGAAATATTGGGGCGATTAAATTCAAAAACCTGGCAGCGGGACTTGATCGTATCAAGCACCTTGTGCGGTTCAGTCGTCGCAAGGATGAAGATCACGTGCTTCGGCGGTTCTTCAAGTGTTTTAAGGAGTGCATTGAAAGCCGCTTTTGAGAGCATGTGGACCTCGTCGAGGATGTAGACCTTGTACTTCGAATCGAATGGCAAGGTATTCACGCCGTCGCGCAGTTCGCGGATCTCATCCACACCGTTGTTCGACGCCGCGTCGATTTCATAGAGATCATTTGGCGAAGTTCCCAGCTCACGCGCAAAGATTCTCGCGATCGAGGTCTTCCCCGTTCCCCTTGAACCTGAAAACAAATACGCATGCGAAATCTTCCCCGATTTCAGCGCCGCCGACAGCGATTCCACAACGGCTTCCTGCCCGACCACTTCGGCAAAGCTCTGCGGACGGTATTTTCGGTAGAGGGAGAGATGTGACATATGCCTGCCATTGTATCATTTTCAGGCAAAGAAAAAAGCGGCTCCTATTTCAGGAACTCCGCAATCGCCGCTTCCGCTTCGTCCCCGTTATGCGTTTCCATCAATTTCATGCGCAGTTCCTTGGCGCCGGGAAAGCCAGAGCAGTAGGCCTTGTAGTGCTTTTTCATGACATGGAAACCCTTGATATTTTTGCCGGAAAGTTCTTTCTCAAAAAGTTTTGCATGTTCAATCATCACACTGAATCTTTTTTTGAGTGGAATATCTTTGATTGAAACATCTTTGTTGA
>CAIXMG010000085.1 GCA_903920485.1 uncultured bacterium | reverse complement strand
TAGAGTGCACATGTGAACAATCTAAAAAACAAGTTACTCGTCATTACAGGTCCCACAGCAACCGGAAAATCAGCTCTCGGCGTTGAACTCGCCAAAGTGGTGTTTACGATGAACGGAGTCGAATCCGAAATTATTTCTGCCGATTCACGACAAGTCTATACCGGACTTGATATTGGCTCTGCAAAAATTACATCTAATGAAATGCAAGATATTCCCCACTATCTCATTGATGTTGCTGATCCTAAAGATATTTTTAATGTTTCTGATTTTAAAAAACTTGTACAAGAAAAAATTTCTGAAATTCATAACCAAGGGAAATTGCCGATTATTGTTGGCGGAACAGGAATGTATATTTCTGCGGTTATTGATGATCAAGAATTTCCCCAAGTTCCGCCGAATATGGAATTGCGTGCGGAGCTTGAAACGTTATCTGTGGAGGAATTGTCTGAAAAACTTGAACGAGTAAACTTCGAACGAAGTAAAAATATTGATAAACATAATAAAGTAAGACTTGTGCGTGCACTTGAAATTGCGCTCGCACCAACACACCCCCCAACCCCCTCTCGTAGAGGGGGCACCGAACATTCCGTTTTGATTATTGGTTTAACATTACCCAAAGAAGAACTTGTTTCAAGAATCGAAAAACGAATAGACGATCGAATTCCTGCACTCTTTGATGAAATTAAAAAACTTCTTGCAGATGGAATTTCACCTGAACGTTTAAATTCATTCGGACTTGAATATCGCTATGGACTTGAATATGTTGAGGGAAAAATAGATTTAGAAAATTTCAAGAAAACTCTTGCAATAAAAACATGGCAGTATGTGCGCAGACAAATGACCTGGTGGAAACGTGACCCGCGCGTAATTTGGATGAATCCAATTACCGACAACCAAAAAATCCTGGAGACTGTCCAAGATTTTTTGAAGAAATAACCTGCGGGCGATGAGGGAATCGAACCCCCACCAATTCTTTTGGAGAGAATTGTTCTACCACTAAACTAATCGCCCTTTTGTATTATTGTATCCCTTATTGCAAGCAATTCACGAAACAACGAAACGTCATTATATGTTACACGAATACATCCTTGATATCCATCTTTTTTATAAGAATCTTTTGTTGTTTTTTGGTAAGGTTTAATAAATTGCCCAAGTGGAATACCAGCCACATTGGACCAATACTTTAGTACAGTATCTTTTTTATGATAAGAATGCAAGTGGACACACACTCTAAATTTTTGTTCACTTATTTCAAAACCATTTCTAAAATTCTTCAAAAATAATTTAATTAGTTCTGGATCTGAGTTTGTAAATGATAGTGATCCTGGTATTGATTTTGACCCTTCACACCAATATAACAAGCCACATATAAAACGACTCATTTCTTTTGAGTTTTGAATTTTAGAAATCGTCTTTTCCGCCAACTCCTTTGCAATACCCTGCTTGATTACTGTTTTGAACTTAATACTTTCTTGAGATTTCAATTGACCTTTTGTGTACTGATCATCTATTCGTTTCTTTGCAAAATTATCCAATTTAATATCACGTAACCAAATAGATAGTGTTGATTTCGAAACAGAACACTCGCGCATAATCTCGTTATATGAATAACCTTTCTCGCGAAGTTTAACTGCCTTTGCTTTTTCTTGCAATTTCATATGAACCTATTATATAAGTTATATAATCATATTTCAATAAATGAAAAATGTGCAAAAAGAAAATCCCGTAAGGGATTTTCTTTTTTATTTCTTACTCTCAGTGTATTCAACCACTTTGCGCAAGATCGGATTGTATTTTTTAAACTTGAATTTAACCCCTGAGAGTTTCTTCTTGTTCTTGCGAGTCAAGTACATGTGACCTGTCGCCTTGTGAACCAATCGGATGAGCTTTTCCTTGTAATATGCCATAGTGTGCCCATCTTACATTATTTTCAAAAAGAATGCAAGACCTCCATATATACCTTTCTTAATGTGTCTTTTTAGAAGTAGCAACTCGTTTTATTTGACTAAAAATACTTATTTCTGAAGCAGCTGGATTTACCCCTTGAACAGAAGAAAGTTCAATTCCAACACGTTGTCCAACTTTTATATCAGAAAGAGTAGCAATATCCCCCCTACGATTCATAAACAATGTTTGTTCATTAACCGTAACAACGGTCAATGAACTTGATTCCTTTGTCGAAACAGTAACCGAATCCGACCCTACGGACGTGACAGTCCCGTGTAGAATATCAGAAGATGAAGAAAAAGATTTGTTATCGAGCTTCTGAATCTGAACATGATGTGGTTTTAAAACTTTCAAATCTGAAGTCTTTTGAGTTTGGTCTTGTATTGTCGTTGTTGCTGCTGCAAAAACATGAGTGAATGTAACAAAACACAAAATTGCCACCCCGAGAATACAAAGCGAAATTTTTGGAATTTTTTGAATGATTTTCATAATGATAAGAAATTAATTACCGTTTGTGATAATCGCGTTAATGGCCTTACGTGTGTTCGGACCAAAGACTCCATCAGCAGTGAGTTTGTGTTCCTTTTGGAATTTCATCAATGCTTTTTTAGTAGCAGGGCCGAATATTGATGTTTCATGACCAGGAGATCCTGCACCCGTTTTTGCAACAACATATCCGTGTGTGTTGAGGAATTCTTGTAATCGATTAACATCTGAAGATTTTGCATTTGGTAAAAGATTTTTCAAGAAGAGTATGTAACTTGCTACTGAAGAACCTGGAACTGTACTTGTTGTGATTATCGGAGGTATTACTGAAGATGTTATGGTTGTCGCTGGAGGATTATATACCGTATAACCACCACCCGAACTTCCACCACCTCCACCTCCCCCGGAAGAAACTGGACATGCGGTTGTCGTGAAGTTCTTGGCACTCCCAACCGCCGTTCCGTTGCCGGCATCAGTCGAGGAAACTTGATAGTAATACGTCGTGCCGCAAGCCAAGGGTGAAAGGATGGCGGACGCCGATTCGGTAGGTGCAAGCGAGTTGCTCAGGTTCGTACTTGAATTTGATCCGTACGAATCAGTCGTTCCATAAGCAACTGACGGTGTCGCAAGCTTATCAGTCGTCCAGGTGATTGTTGCACTGGTCTGCGACGGAACAGCCGTCACGTCCGAAATGACCGGAGGAACATCCGCGCAAGCCGTCGTCGTAAACGTCTGATCTCCGCTTGTTGTTGTATTGAGACTGCTGTCCGTCGATGAAATCTCGTAGTGGTACGTCGTACCGCAGGTCAAGTCGTCGAGCGTAACCGAGGAACCATCAATTCTTGCGACTCCACCAGAGTAGGTATTATCCAGTCCGTAGGCAACAGTAGTAGTAGCGAGTCCACTGACGTTTGTCGTCCACGTAATGGTCGCAGTCGTTTGCGTCGGTGTCGCGACAATCGCGGAAATCACCGGCGGTGCGTATGCGATAAACGTCGGATCAGACGATGCATTCGTCTTCCAAACATTCGTGAAATCCCAATTGATCACGCCGCCAGAAAACGGAGGATTCGTCGTCGTGTTGAAGAAGTACGTCGGATCGCCAGTAGGAATACTAAGATTAAAGACATATCCGAGCGTGGTTCCGACCGTAAAGCTTTCGGAGCCATCGGATGATGTCGCGACAGATTGCCAATCAGCAGTAGAGTCTCCTAGAGATACTGCCAAATAGGCTGAAGTAGTGTACGTCCACGTCGAACCCCCGTCGGATGAAACATAGGTATCCGAAGAACAGTTTGAACTTGAGCAACTTTGGTCGGCAACGAAATTCTGGGAAGAGGTCAGCGATCCGTTGAATACCGCGACCAAATGCGTTCCGTCTGATGATGATGCAACTGACGACCAGCCGTTTGGTCCCATCGACGGATGATCCGTCCATGAAGACCCGTCATTTATTGACGTATAGATGTCACCGCCGTTTACAACCGCAATCAGGTGCGTTCCGTCCGATGATGATGCAACTGATGACCAAGCTTTCGCAAATGCCGTGTCCGTCCATGTTGAACCGCTGTCCGTTGAAACGAAGATGTCTCCGCCATTAACCGTTGCAGCCAGGTGCGTTCCGTCTGATGATGATGCAACTGATGACCAGTCTTGTGCCTGATTTCTGCGACCCACGTGCGATACCGACCATGTGGCACCACTGTCAGTCGAGATATAAATATTTCCAGGGTTCGCAACCGCGACCAAGTGCGTTCCGTCGGACGATGATGCGACCGATGACCACGATCCCGAGAATCCGCGATCCGTCCAATCGGCACCTGAATCCGTAGAGGTATAGATGTCGCCGCCGTTTACAACCGCGACCAAATGCGTTCCGTCGGACGATGATGCAACTGACGACCAGTTTCGCGAACCGGCGGAAGTTTGGTCAACCATGCCGTTTGCATGAGACCAGGTGAAGATATCGCCGCCGTTTTCGACAGCAACGACTTTGGTTCCGTCGGATGACGATGCGATTGCCGACCAATCGCTGGTTTCCGAATAGCCGATCTTGCCGAATGTGATTCGCGTATTGTTGACACCGGCACATCCGTCAACATCTCCCGCATCGGTACACGAATACTGTCCCGTTCCCGTCAGATCGTAATACGAATCTGAAATCGTATCGCCGCTGAAATCTCCATCGTTTGAATCCCCGACAAGTCCGCCGGTGTCGTCACTGTCCAAGCCAGTTACCAGACCTCTTGCATAGGAATCCTGTACCGTACTGCCATTTGCAAGATATCCGAGAAGACCGCCAACATCGTTGTCGCCATCGGTCGCATCAGCAGCGGTACTTGTCGATCCGGTAGCGTAACTTCTTTGGATGACAAGAGGAGATGTATTTCCATCGCATCCAATAAGTCCGCCGATGGCCTGAGTGCCAATAACCGCACCCGTAGCATACGTGTCCGAAATGGTAAGTTCCGGCGATGGCAAGGAACCATGCCCTTTCGAACCAACAAATCCGATCAGACCGCCTTCAACTCCGTCGCCCGGATTGTCTGAACTGTTTTCCGTGACGGAACTGGTCGAGTAACTTTGCGAAATGGTTCCCGTAATCGACGGCACGTTTTCTGAACTATCAGCATGATCAAGTGCGCCGATCAGACCGCCGATACCCCCGTTTCCTGTTACCGATCCGGTTGAAAAATCATGGTCAAGCGCGTACGAAACTTGTCCCGTACCGCCGTTTTCTTGTGAAATGAATGACCCGATCAATCCGCCATCATTGTCATTCGTTGCACCTGAAACCGAACCGTCGAACGAATCGTTGACTGCGTTAAAACTCACCGGTCCGCTGCCGTCCGTTTCCTGGTTGAGGCGCCCGATCAAACCGCCGATGTTGCCATCCTGATTGTCTTCCGCGTCAGCACTTGAAACGTTTGCGGTTACCGAATCGTTCGTCAAGCTGAAACTGACCGTCGCAGCGGAATTATTGTAAGGCTCGACGTCTCCAAACAACCCGCCGACATTCCCGCCGTTGGTGCTGCTGACCGTCGCCGTCGAAACGTTTCGGTCGGCCGTGATTGTCGTATTGGAATTATCGTCCTCCACATCGGTGATCAATTTGCCGACCATTCCGCCGACATTGTCCAACCCTCCGCTGATGCTTCCGCTGATCGTGTTTCCATCAAGAGTCAAATTCTGCGCCGTGTTATTACTTGACATGTCGATCGAACCGACAAGACCGCCTGTCGATTCGATATTGCTGTTCGCGATCGTTCCTGAAACCGTATCGTTTGAAAAGTTTGACGAATTACCGACCTTCAGATTTCCGACTAGACCACCTATCGCCGAATTATGATTCCCGTTAGTATTCGCATCCGTGATAGAAAGACTACTCGTGACGTTCTGAATGGATAAATTATAACCTCGGCCGACAAGAGCACCGGCATACACGAAATTCCTTGAATTGCTGTACGTTCCAATAGTCATGGTTCCTGAAATATTCAAATTTTCAATCATTGCACCTGACGCACCACTAAACAAACCAAGATCGATTACCTGATGACCAAGTGAATTTCTAATAATCGGCGAGATTCGGAGATTGCTGATCGTGTTCCCCTGTCCGTTTAATATTCCGGAAAATTTATCGTTCCACAACAGTGGAAAAGCGTTTAGCGAATGAACACTACAATCTATGTTGCCGGTAATGTCATATGTGTCCGCGTAACCCGACGTCGGATCGGCATCGATCGCAATCAAGTCATCGCACGATGAAATATCCTGCACCACGGGCGCACCGGTTGCATAGGTCGTTGTTCCATAATCACTTGTTCCGGAACCGTTTTCGGCACTGACACGGATGTCGTAGCTGCCGTATGCCGGAAGATTGACCGTGTCGGTCAGCGGGTCGCTTGCGGAAATGTCGTCGTCGACAACCTCGTCACGGTTCCAATTAGTGTCGCCGTGTTGGATTACCTCGACAAAATAGTCTGTAACCCCGCCAGGATCGTTGCTGACGGATGCATCCCAGGTAACCGTCATGTTCAAGTAACCACTTGCCGCGGCTGCAGCAACAGATGTCGGCGCATCAGGAACATTACCGGCAAAGGCATGGAACGGCATCACGATTGCAAGGACGGCGAGTAAAACAAAAGGAACGATTTTTTTGAAAGACATAATAAAAGGTGAATGGCGACGACAGTCGCAAATTGATAAAGATTAACGCTAATATTATAAATCATATTGCGGGAAAAACAAAACCCCGTTTTGTGGGGATTTTGTTTTTAGAACATCTTTTTAGATTTTAAATCATCAGTGCGCGCGTCTTCGGTCCCACCACCCCGTCGGGATTCAGTCCGTGATCTTTCTGGAATTTTTCAACGGCTTTCTTGGTAAGCAGTCCGAATAAATTTGTTTCGTGACCAGGAGATCCTGCCCCCGATTTTGCAATGACGTATCCGTGACTGTTGAGATATTCTTGGAGAAGAACAACATCCGATCCTTTACTGTTGTATTTAAGAGTTCGCGTGATTGTACTTGGCTGTATACTTGTTGTAACAGGAGTTGCCATTACTGCCGTATAAGCCCTACCCCCAGAAGAACTGCCTCCTGAATAATAACTAGTACTAACAGGTGCAGGCGCAGTAACCGAAACATCCGTTGCGGTCGCTGTTGCTGGAGAATCACCGCCGGCATCCTGGTAACTCAATACGACGGTATACGTTCCCGCAGGAATACTATCCGATGTTGTTGATGCAACTTGAGAAACTCCTGAAATTCCTCCCGTAAGCGGAAGATTGAATGCCGTCACTCCTGAAGAAATACCTTGGAGAGCAATCGTGATTGGACTACCTGATGTCGGAGTAAAGACAAGTGAGACACTTCCCGGAAGCGGAGCTACCGGAAGATCAAATGAGATCGCAAGCGGTGTCGCGTTTGCGTATGACTGCGATGAAACAGGTGTCGTAAGTGTTGGTGTTGGTGTAGATGTCGGACATACATTTGTCGCAAACGAAACATCATTTCCATATCCTGTTCCGTCGACACTTGTCGCATAGGCACGATAGTGATACGTCGTCCCGCATGAAAGATGCGTAACGAATTCACTGTAATTCCCCGCCGAGAAATCAGGAGTTCCGTTCTCGGTTGTAACCGTTCCATATTCTGCAGTCGTTCCCCAATCGAAGCCTCGAATGGTAGGTGCGTCTTGACCCGTATTCGTAATACCACCATTGAACGTCGCTGTTGTCTCGGTCACATCGGTAGCTGGACTTGTCGTAAGGACCGGCAACGTTTCAAGAATCCAAATGTCTCCGGTTCCCGAAGTATACGTGTACGCTCCGCCGACTGCGACTACCAATTCCGATCCGTCACCCGAGAAGGCGACTCCTCCCCAGTTGCGAACGCCCGGGACAACTTCCGCAGTCCAGGTAGCTCCTGAATCAAGGGAAAGGTATACATAGTCATTGTTAGCCGATGCGGCAATTTCAGTACCGTCGCCTGACGATGAAATGTATTTCCATTTTCTATTTCCCGCAGCAGTCTGGTCGGTCCAGTCAATACCAGAGTCAGTCGAGGTGTAAATGTCACCGTTGCTGGTACCACCACCCGATGTCGCAACCAAGTACTTTCCATCGGATGATGACGTGACTCCATACCACTTTCGCGTTCCCGCCGCGGTCCGGTCGACCCATGTTGAACCACCGTCGGTTGACGTCCAGATATCGCCCGTGGTTTCCCAACCTCCGGCAACGACCACAAGATCCTGACCTGTTGAATCTGATGCAATTGCATTCCATTCTTGAGTACCGGCACCGGTCTGTGTCGTCCATGTCACACCGTAATCAGTCGAGGTATAAATGTAATCTCCATAATAAGCCACTGCCGCAAGGTGCGACCCGTCTGATGATGACGCGATCGACATCCAATGTCTACTTCCCGCTGCTGTCTGATCAGTCCACGTCGCACCTGAATCGGCAGAGGTCCAGATGTCGCCACCTGAAACCACAGCTGCCAAATGCGACCCGTCGGATGATGTCGCAACCGCACGCCAACTTTGATTTCCTGGTGTCGTTCGGTCAATCCATGTCACCCCTCGATCCGATGACGTGTAAATATCACCGCCGCTTACCGCACCGATCAGAAATGTTCCGTCCTGTGAAGCTTCAAGCGCAGACCACTGTACCCCGAGGCTGACAGGCGAAAGGCTCCACAAGGTTCCGCTTGCCGTACTTGTATAAATGTCACCACTCTGTACCGCCGATGCAAGATGACTGCCGTCCGACGACGAGGCGATCGCCGCCCATGATCGGGATCCTGCGGAGGTTTGGTCGGTCCAGGTGACACCGTAATCCGTTGACGTATAAATATCGCCGTTTACAACCTCTGCAACAAGGTACTGCCCTGTCACGTCAGACGCGACCGAAGTCCATTTTTGTGATCCGGCTGCTGTCTGGTCGGTCCAGGTGGCACCGTAATCCGTTGACGTATAAATATCGCCACTTTTGGCTGCCGCAACGAGATGAGAACCGTCTGACGACGATGCGACGGAAGCCCAGTTACGGCTTCCTGCTGCTGTCTGGTCGGTCCATGTCGCGCCGGAATCGGCTGATGTGAAAATATCACCGCCAGATGCTGCGATCAAATGTGCCCCATCAGAAGATGATGCGACGGACTGCCAGTGACTATTTCCGGCGGCAGTTTGGTCGGTCCAATCCTTACCACTATTCGCTGACGTCCAAATGTCGCCGCCGCTCACCACGGCAACGAGGTTATCTCCTGTCGAATCAGAGGCGACGGCCCGCCAGTTTTGTGATCCCGCGGAGCTTCGATCATGCCAGGTGACTCCCGAATCAGTAGATGTAAAGATGTCGCCGCCCTGTACCGCCGCGACAAGGTGAGTACTGTCAGATGACGAAGCAACAGAAATCCAGTGTCGGCTTCCCGCCGAACTTTGGTCAATCCATGTCGCGCCCTCATTTGCCGACGTGAAAATATCACCACCGTTTACGACTGCAACAAGACGAGTGCCGTCATATGACGACGCAATCGAAGACCAGTTCATTTGTGTACTGATGACAACATTCTGACTGGTCCAGGTTGAGCCGGAATTGGTTGACGTATGAATCGTTCCACTGTAAACAGCCGCTGCGAGTTTTGTACCGTCTGACGAAGATACAACGGTTTGCCACTCTCTTTGTCCCAAGGAAGTTTCGTCAGTCCAGGTGACTCCCAAATCAGCAGATGTAAAGATGTCGCCTCCGTTCACCGCCGCAACTAAATGCGTTCCATCTGACGATGACGCGATGGACTGCCAATATCGGCTTCCCGAACCGATTTGGTCAATCCAGGTGACACCGCCGTCCGTAGAAGTATAAATGTCTCCGCCTTGAGCTGCGGCAGCAAGGTGAGACCCGTCTGCAGAAGAAGCGATTGATCCCCAGTTCAGCGAAGGGGCACCAGCCTGCAAGGTCCACGTCACGCCGTAGTCGGGGGATGTAAAGATGCCTTCACCATAATAAGCAGCCGCAACAAGATGAGACCCGTCTGACGACGAGGCGATAGACTGCCAGTTATGGGTTCCCGAAGCCGCCTGGTCGGTCCACGTAACGCCGCTGTCCGTCGAGGTATAGATGTTACCGTAACCTGTTTCAGCGGCAAGGTGCGTTCCATCAGAAGATGATGCGATATTTCCCCATCCCTGATTTGCAGACTGGGTTCCCGAAGCCGCCTGGTCGGTCCACGTAACGCCGCTGTCCGTCGAGGTGAAGATGTCACCACTGCCTCCGCCGACCGTAGCGGCGAGGTGCGTTCCGTCGGACGACGAGGCGATCGATATCCAACTCTGATTGCCGGCAGATTGCTGGTCCGTCCAAGTAATCCCTGAATCGGTCGAGGTGTAGATGTCGCCTCCGTTTACGACTGCCGCAAGGTGCGTGCCGTCGGACGAAGATGCCATCGATGAAAAATTGAGATGCGTCGGAGGAATGATCCTGCCGGCAGTCGCGTCAACCCACGACCAGCCACCTGATGCATAGGCGGAATGCGGCAGATACAAAAAACCGATCATGAGAAGAGGAATTGCGACCAAGGCACCAATAATAATTTGTTTGTTTTTCATAATAAAAAATTAGACTTGTTAATAGGAATATTATAGTACGGGGTTTTTTAAAAAACAATTATTTAACAAAATATTCCACACTTGCGAACATGTATTTTTTCTAATTCATCAATGCTTGTGTTTTTTGCCCGACAATTCCATCAGGAATCAAATTGTGATCTTTCTGGAATTTTTCAACAGCTTTCTTGGTCAAGAATCCGAACATAGATGTTTCGTGACCAACGGATCCTGATCCACTTTTTGCAATGAAATAACCGTGAGTATTCAAATATTTTTGCAAGACTAGAACATCACCTCTCTTGCTACCGTATTTGAGAATGCGAGCGATCGGATACTCGCACGAAGTATTTCCAAGCGACCAGTATGTGTCGTAATTTGCGGCTTTCGGATCGGTACAGACATAGGTACTACCACCACTAACTCCACCAGTAGAAATAACAGGATCTGCTGCAAAATTTGCAGTCACCGAAATATCACCAAGAACATCGTTATCGGTTCGCGGATTTTGCATTGAATTGTCGGACCAATTTACAAAGTGGTAGCCGCTGTTAGCGACTGCTGTCACCGCAGTACCATTTGATCCATCGTTAACGACTTGAGAAACAACTCCTGAAATGGTGCCGTTTGGACCGGCAGTATAAGTAACTGCATGTGAACAAGCTGAAAGGCCGCCGTCCTGAATGCTCCAAGAATAATTACTGATAATGTTTGCTCGCGCGGCGGCGGCGCTTGGGCAATATTTGCTCGCACCTGCGGTGAAGAGAATATTTGTGTGAAGCGGTTCCTGTGACCAGGCTTCCAAAAGTTTATCGTAGTTAACAGTAGAGAGACCACCTGAACCTATCTGGAAGAAGTTAGTCATACCCGCTACGTGTGATACGTTCCATGAACTGATGTCGAGATTAGGAAGCGAATCGTTCTTGAACATACTATTCATCTCGATTACATTTGAAACATTCCAAGTATTAAGCGGCTGGTTGAACGCATCGGCATTGACGAACATACCGGCCATACTTGTAACATTTGAAGTATTCCAAGAATTTAACGGTTGGTTGAAAACAGAATCGTCTTTGAACATATATGACATGTCGGTCACATGCGATGTGTCCCAGGAACTGATGTCTTGATTAAACATTGCATCATCCTGAAACATTGTGTCCATATCCGTCACACGCGACGTGTTCCATGAGCCAAGCGGTTGATTGAACACAGGATCATTTTCAAACATGTAGCCCATATTGGTTACGTTTGAAGTATTCCACGTATCAAGCGGTTGATCAAAAGATGTCGTGCTTTGGAACATGCCGTACATGCTCGTGATGTTCGAGGTGTTCCACGAACTGATGTCTTGATTCAAGGACGTATCATTGAGGAACATGTAATCCACATTAGTCACTCCTGAAAGGTCCGGCGCATCCGTCGCATTGATGATCAGATTCGTACACCCGGCAAATGCGTCCTGCATCGAATCCCACGCATTGCCTCCCCACTGCTCGACGGAAAGAATTTTCTTGGCATCGCTTGACCCTCCGTCATTGAAATAAATGCGCGGAAACGTTCCGGTAATGGTTACCGTATAGGTTCCGGGACTTGCATATGTATGCTGGGCATTCCCCGTATCCCCGGTATCGGTGCTGTCGTCACCCCAGTCAACATTATAGTCATACGTGTCGCCCGAAAATGTCGGGATCGTGATTTGATTATTCGCATCAATTCCAGGATTTGCAGTGTTCCATGTCGTGATAAAGCCCGAGCCACCGCCACAATTTTGTCCGCCGTCCGTAATAGTCCAACCGTTCGGAGAACTTGTAAGAATATTTCTTCCCGCAACCGCGCCCGAAGAACAGTAGGTACTGCTGCCCGCACTAAACGCCACATTCGGCTGGACGGATTCCTGCGACCATGCGACAAGCAGCGCGTCATAATTTGCAGTAGAAAGTCCAGCAGTATCAAACATGTAACTCATATCGGTGACATTCGAAATATTCCACGAACTGATGTCCTGGTTGAAGGCGGGAGTGAACTGAAACATCAGAGTCATGTCGGTGACATTCGTGGTGTCCCACGAATCAAGCGGCTGATTGAAGTTGTAATCGGTACCGAACATGTAGCCCATGTCGGTGACGTTCGAAACATTCCAGTCATTGATATTTTGATTGAAGGCATTGTCAGAATAAAACATGCCGAACATGTCAGTGACGCCTGACGTGTCCCAGTCGCTGATGTCCTGGTTGAACACATAGTCCCACCCGAACATGTAGCTCATGTCGGTAACATTCGAGGTATGAGAACCCCACGTCAAAGGATGACTCTCGTCATTGCCTGAATCGCCGTTGTTGAAATCGCTTGCACCGGCGAACATGCTGTCCATATCGGTCACATTACTCACGTTCCATCCGCTTATATCGGAATTAAAATTCGTAGCCCCGTCGAAGGCACGAACCATGTCGGACACATCGGAAAGATCCGGCGAATCACTTGCGGAAAGCACGGTCAAGCCGGTACACCCCTCAAAAGCGCTGTCCATAGATTGCCAGGAATTGGTTCCCCATTGATCTATGTCAGTCAAATCAGATGCGTCGGACGCATTGTTAAAATAAATTGCAGGAAATGTTCCGGTAATTGTTACTGTGTAATTTCCCGCGTTTGCGTATGTGTGACTATCACTTGTTGTTTGATTGGAATCGTCGGAATTTGAATCGCCCCAATCAACGTTATAGTTGTAAGTGTAATCCGAATTCGTAGGAATCGTGATTGTTTCGCCATCGGTTACGGTCCAGGTTGTAATAAAAGCTCCAATATCATTAGTGAGCGCTTGACCTACAAGATTAACCGCATCGTTGCCCGAAATGTTTTTATCTTGGATCGCATGAAAGTCTATAGTACCATTATAATTTAAGGTAAGAGTATCATTTGCATTGAAATTATTTGCAGGGAGCAATAGAACAACCCGCTCGCCCGAGATAGTTATTGAACTTGGTGTTGCCGAAGCGGATGTTGTGATGTCAGTAATTCCAAAATCACTTGTACTCGGAGATGTTGTGTTAAGGGCTCTATCATAAGTAAGAACCACTGTATGCTCTGTAATCAAAGCAGAGGTAAGCGCTGGCAATGCAGTCGCAAAAACCGAATGAGGGCAACCAAAAAAACTAACCGCTAATGAGATTGTAATAAAAGGAATAAGGAGAGAGAACTTTGAAATAAATTTTCTCATAAAAATTTGCTTATCAATTGCTCTCTATATTATATAGAGAGCAATATAAAAAGACAAATGAAGCGCCTCAATGTACCATAACACTTTCAATACTCGCTTCTGTTTTTATTCCCAGTATGCCGTCCGGCATTAAGCTGTGAAGTTTTTGATACTTGATAAGCGCAAGTTTTGTTTGCAACCCGAAATATTTATATTTCGTAGGAGTTACTTTTAAAAAGTTTTGCAAAACAACAACATCATCACCTTTCATGCCGACTATAAGTGTTCGTGTGAAATGATAAGTATTCGATGTTGCGGTACTTGCAGATGGAACTACTCTTGTCGATGCCGCTGGATTACTTGGAACCGTTGAAGGAATGATTTGTGAAGCAGGCGTGCAAGTAAACGTTGTCGAATTCCACACATTAGGTGACTGACAACCCCCTCCAATAATTCCTGACACAGGAACAAGTGGCGCCGTTGTGAACGACCACTGAAATCTGCTTGTCGGTGAAAACCCATCTGCACTAAGCACACTGTAAATTTGTACCGTATATAAAGTATTCGAAAGAAGTCCTCCTGTTGGCGTAAGTGTTATCGTCTGATCATTGTTTGACCATTGTTCACTGAATGAAGGACATCCGTTACCGCCGCACGGACTCGCTGCGGTGACGAGCGAAGTCGTATCCATCGGTTCTGAAAAATTTACGACAAGATTGGCTGACGTGCTCACATCGGTTGATCCATCAGTCGGAGTGACACTCGTTACGGTTGGGTCAGTGCCGAACACGCTCAATTCCGGATATCCGTCAGCAACCGTCTTCCAGGTATCGGAAAAATTCCATGCTGCGAAGGGTCCGCCGGGCAACGTGTTCTTGAAAAAGTCGGGGTTGTTTCCATCAGTGTTCTCAGGATTGCAGCCGTATGGCGAAGTGACACCGCTCGCGGAACAACTCGTTTGTCCTGTTGTGGTTACATCCCAAAAATTATCTATGTAACCTAAATACTCTTGTCCGACGAAGCCGAACAATCCGCCGATTGCCTCGTTCGATCCTGTTGCGCTCATGACAATCGCAGAAAAATCATTAGCGGGATATCCTTGAAATGACGAGATCGAGTAGCCCCAAATTCCGCCAATGATCGCATTCGATCCCGTTTCGGTAATCGTTCCTGCGGAATAGGAATTCTGTATGTATTGTCCGCGTATTGCACGCCCTACAATTCCGCCAATCTCGTCAGCACTTCCGGAGGCGTTGATCGTTCCGTCGAAATAAGAATCCTGAATCGTTGCACTTGGGAGAGCAAGAGTTCCTACGATGCCTCCAATACGACCACTGCCTGTTATCGTCACGGTACTTTTCACGTTCAAGATACTTCCCCCATCGACATTGTCAACGACTCCTCCTGTAGATCCTGTTGCGCCTGTTATCGTTCCGGCAACCCAAAGATTTTTTACCACAAAGAAACTGCCGGTTGCATGAAATAATCCTTCACCATCAGTCGTCGCAATTGTTATTCGGTGACCACCACCGTCTACTCTTCCCATAAAGAACGGCAAGAAATTTACGGTAATCGCATTTCCTTCACCGCTGCAATCAAGATCTTTTTCCAAGAGAAAATATGCACCGATGGGGTACGTATTGGGAAGTTCTTCAAACTGCGCACATGTTGTTATTTGAAACGGATCGTCTGGCGATCCGTCACCGCCGGCAAATACAGCATCTGTGGCAACATCGTTATATACGAGAGGCGTACCCGGCCCGACTGCATTGATCGCAATGATTTGATAATTGTATTGCGTTCCCGGTGCAAGACCAGTATCCGAATAACTTGTATCGCCTGCTGCCGGATAGGCAATAGGAACAAAAGGGTCTGATCCGCCTCCAGGGCCGCCGCCAACTGAACGGTCGATTTCATAACCGGTGATCGGAGAGCCACCATCATATATATCCGACCATGTGAGATCGATCTCTGTTGATGAAACAGCTGTCGGATTTAAACTGGAATCATTCGTTGAGAAAGGTGCAGACGGAGTTGTGGTCACTGATTGGCTTGAAAACGAAATTGCTTGATCATTTGATAAGGACTTTAGAGGATTGCTGTCGGTTGTATAACTAATCGTCACCGAATCAGTAACCATCACCGGATTAGAAAGAGTAATTACTACCGTATCATTTGTGATGGTAATATTTTGTAAACCAACAGAGGAACTGTTTACATC
>CAIXMG010000084.1 GCA_903920485.1 uncultured bacterium | reverse complement strand
GATAATTTGTTGCACACTCGCAAGTTTTGAAACCTTTTGATCAAATGCCGTGCCCAGCGAGAACACCTGGAAGCCTCCAGAGTCCGTCATGGTCGGTCCGTGCCAATTCATCATCTTTGCAAACCCGCCGTGTGCCGCGACAATATCCTCGCCGGGTTCCAGATATAGGTGGTACGTATTCGCAAGGACTACCTGCGCCCCCAGGTCCTTCACCTGTTCAGGGGTAAGCGCCTTCACGGTAGCTTTGGTTCCCACGGTCACGAACGATGGCGTCTTAATAACACCATGTGGAGTATGAATTTCCCCCACGCGCGCCAGCGTGCCAGGGATTTTCTTCGTAATTTCAAACCTGAAATCTGACATGGCACGACTATAGCATATTTGGTAGACTATTCTATATGAAAGAAACCATCGCCTATCAGGGAAAATTTATCGAGGTCGTCGAGCAAGAGGTCGAAATAAACGGGAAAATGAGAAAGCTTGAAAAGGCGCGACGTTCGCCAGGAGTGCGCATTATCCTCATCAAGGATAATCAAGTTCATTTATCAAAGGAATTCCGGCTCGAGGTAAACGGCTATGACTTTCGCCTTCCCGGCGGAAAAGTGTTCGACAGTCTCGAAGAATATAATGCAGCACTCGCAGGGAAGCAAAACCTTGCAGAGGCAGCCAAGCAGGCGGCAATCAAAGAAACGCGTGAGGAAATGGGATTCATCGTGACCGATGCAAAACTTTTCCACACATCGATCTGCGGTGCAACCGTGGAATGGGATCTTTACTACTTTGTCGTTACTGATTTTGAGCAGGTTTCCCAACAGCTTGAGGAAGATGAGGTCATCGAGGTGTTCCCCGTTTCAATTGAGGAAGCCAAAGCCATGTGCCTCGACGGCCGCATCGACGAGGAACGAAGCGCATTGACCTTGCTGCGGTACTTGAGCAAATAAAAGCAGGCCTAGGCCTGCTTTTATTTGCGTTGATAATAATTGACAAATACTAACTTACATGATACAAAGGTGAAAACTAAAAAACTCAACATGAATACAAAAAACATCATCGACGACACTTGGCTGAAAAAGCAGGTGACCTCCGAGATAACAGGATACCAATTCTACGTCGCACTCACGGCGATATTTATTATCGGGGCACTGTCCATCTTTCTTTTTCACGGAACGAGTCCTGATTCCTCCCTCATCATGGGACTTGAGTATGCAACCATCGGAACGGTGATATTCGGCATAGCGCTCACCATCACCTTCCGGCTGTCAGAAAGATTCCATACATCCGTCCTTAACAGCAGATACCAATCTGAAAAAGCGCGTCTTGAATACTTCCTGGAATTCAAGAAAAGGATCAAGGAGAGTTTCCGGTGCTTCGTGACCGGGATGATAGAAAGCGCAGCCCTGAAGCGCCCAGAGACCTGGGAGGATCTGAAGCGCCAGCAGATTGAGGTAATGGAGAAATACCACGCCGAAATCGAGGAACTCAGGATCCGCTTTAAAAGCCAGCTACATGAGGAAGGTGCCGACACGGTACAGGCCATGAAGACGCTGGGGAAACCCGACGACCTTGATGAGGAGAATCTCGAATTCCTCCTTGAAAACCTGGGACTGCTCATTCGCGAGAAGGACAACTGGGACCTCGGTGGCAAAAATGCCTACCGCGAAAGGATCACCCCGGCGTATGTGAAAACATACGAACCTCAACTGCAAAAGAGGCTTGTGTGGCCCGAGGAGACGATCATCCTTATAAGGGAACGGTTGCAAGGAATGAAAAAACTTGCGGAAGAAAAAGGCCTTCTTCTGGACTAACCGCAACCATTACAATTACAAACAGGCGCTTTGCTACCCTTTAGCAAAGCGCCTTTAAAATTCCTTAAGCGATCTTTTTAACACCTTCTTCATGTCGAGGATCGCCTTGCCGATGTTGCGAAACCCGAGGCCAACGGGATAGAAGGTCGGATAGACGCTAAAAATTTTCTTGCCAATGACGAGATCGTGCTTCTTACCGCGCCAGTCGGAGACCTTAATGGGCATAGTAAGTAAGTGAGTGGAGACTTGATTCCCGAATGAGAAAATAATGTTCGGGTTTACCAGCCGTATTTCCTCAAGCGTGACATCCCTGCTTTCTCGAAACACCTGGTCGTGAACCTTTCTTGCATCAGGCTGTGTGCAGCGCGCGAATCCGGTGATATACGATCCTCGCTTGGCAATATCTTTATAGACCGTTTCCGCAAATTCAGGTGTCCAGTCATTGGGCTTCATACCTTGAATGATATCCGAAAGTTTACGATCAAACACGCCGATATCCGCCAACAGTTTCCACGTGTTCTTGTGTCCGATCCACGACGCACGGATTCCCTTCCAGTCTTTTGCCGTGGAAACATTACGCCCGGTCGGATTCATGAACAAAAACATCACCTTCGGGTTCTTGATCTTCCCCGTACCATACAAAATGCACAGGCTGGTATCGCCGTGCTTCCGGTGGATCGCATCAATTGCGGGTTTGAGGGAATCGATCTGGAGAGGCATACTTAAATAATTTCGAGGAGTTCGGGAAAATCCTTCTGGTTGAAATGCTCCTTGTCCGTGAACTGGTGAATGATAATTCCGGGAATTTTTTCCCTGAGGGTTTCTACCGTTTTCTGCATTGGCGCATCGTCATCGCTTGAAATGAAAACATGGATGTCCGTTCTTGTGGCAAGTTCCGAATCGATTTCAAACGTGAAAAAATCCGTTGTCAGTTCATGGTCAGGATCAAGCCATGGAGCAACCAAAACGACCCTCTTGGGTTTGAGGCTGGCATTCTCGGAGAGAAACCGTAGCAGAAATCCTCCGCCACAGCTGTGACCGATGAGGATTGTTTCCTCACCAATTTGCATTTGTTCCAAAACTCTTGCCCAATTCTCATAGACAGGATCATAGGGCTTTGGAAATTCAAGGGCCTGCGAAAGACCATCCTTCAAGGCAACTTGCTTTTGCAGCCACGGAAACCAGTTCGCATTTGAAGGCGATGGTCGCGATGGGTCATAAAACTCATTTTCGTAAGGCGCACCATGGATGAGAATGACTTGTTTCATATTCTCTACATTACCACAACATTGAAATCCTTGCGTGCCATTTCGGCGAACGCATTGGTCATCTCGACGTTCCCGCGATCGTGCATCGGCACGAGATTTTTTATAGCCTTGAACTGCTTTGCAAAGGAGAACGCTTCTTCCGGACCGAAGGTATAGACGGTTCCGACAGGAATCAACACGTGGTCCACTTCCAATCCTGAAACATCCATGCCCGAAGGATAGAACATGTCGCCTGCAAAGTAGATCTTTTTACCATCAGCCTCGATCAGGAATCCGTAATTGTCCACGGGTGCCGAAATATTCGGCCCGTGATCCACGTGGAAAAAGGAAATCTTCACATCGCCTGTTTCATACACAAACCCTTCCTGCGAGAGAATAGAGTGCGCGGAAACTTCAGGATGGGTATCGCCGTAAGCAATAGATGCGGCAACGGGAAGACCAAGACTGTTGGGATGAAGGACTGCATCGCATTCCTCGGGAAGAATGAGAACGTTCGGATTCAGCTTTGCAATATGTTCCGGCGAGAAATGATCCTTGTGAATATGTGAAATCACCATAAGGTCGACCTTGGAAACATTTTCAAGTTTTTCAAGCGGTGTCATGGTTGCAATATCAATGGCAACGCGGAACCCCTTTGATGTTTCAAGAATAAATCCTGATTGTTCGAACTTGGTGAGTGTCATAGCCTTATTTTACCACCTCAACAAATGACAGCTCCTGGATGTTCACCGGCACGCTGGCAAGCACCGTCTGGAACGGGTCGCGGGAATCGAAGATGAGGGACTTCACGACACCGACCGCAATGTCCGGCATGTCAGGGAATGCCAAAAGGTCACCGTCAGTTACCTTGATCTCGCGTGGGATGTGGATTTCAAAATTTCCGCCGCCCTTTCCGATCGCAGGAACCGTTATGTTCTGACTTTGCATCAGGAGGTCACCGGAAAATTGGGGTCCCGAAAACAACATGATTGTGGCAGTCGTCGACGTGACGCTTGCCACCTTCCCAAGGCCGACGGTTCCCTGTGCCGTTACGAGCTGTCCGACGGCAACCCCGTGATCGGACCCCTGGTCGATGATCATCGTGTTGTTGAGCGACTCGTTGGCACCGCCGAGCACTCTTGCCTCGATGGTGGCAGTGGGATTGGGAAGGTAGGAAAGTTCCGATTGCAATTTTGAATTCTCATCCGCCGTCACCTGAAAGCCAACCAGTTCCGCCTGATCAGCCTGAAGTTGGCTCTTGAGGGCCGCGTTTTCAACCAACAGCGTCTCCTTCGGGGTGAAGCTTCCGACCGCGTCAGTTCCCGCCTGCGCCATGGTTTCCGCAAGCCACGCGGGACCTCGGACCGCCCGTCGAATGAGCGGAGCCATAATAAAAATAATAACAAGGACCGTTGCTAGCAACCCAAAAACAGCCACCAAGATTCTGGTCTGTGAAAGCTTCTCCTTCTTTTCCTGGTTAGCGAAGCGGTAGGGTGTCATGGTCTGAAACGAGCACCTCGCGGTACTTGGTAATATCCTCAAGGACGATGCCACATCCGCGGGCAACGGCGGACAGCGGGTCGTCGGCGACATAAACGGGGATCTTGAACGCATCAAGGAGCATTTTGTCGAGCCCGCGAATCATCGCGCCACCCCCGGCAATGTACATGCCACGGTTCATCACGTCGGCCATGATTTCGGGCGGCGTGGTTTCCAATACCTCACGAACAGCATCGACGATAGCCGTGACAGAATCTGCAATGGCGTGGCGAATATCGCTGTCGGTAATCATGATCTCACGTGGAAGCCCGGTGATGAGATCGCGACCCTTCACCTTCGTCTCCATCTTCTCGCCGGGACCGGCAGATCCGAGTGCCAGCTTGATTTCCTCAGAGGTCTTTTCGCCGACCAAGAGCTTGAACTCATTGCGCAGATAGATGATGATGTCCTGGTTCATCTTGTCACCGGCAAGCTTGAGTGATTTCGCCTGAACGACTCCTGACAGCGAGATCACCGCGATGTCCGTGGTTCCCCCGCCGATATCGATGATCATGGATCCGACCGGTTCCTTGATCGGAAGACGAATGCCGATGGCTGCGGCCATGGGCTCTTCGATGATATAGACCTCGCGCGCGCCTGCAGACTTTGCCGCATCGTATACGGCGCGATGCTCGACGTTCGTGATACCCGAAGGTACGCCGACGACCACGCGCGGTCGGAAGAACTTTTTCGAAATTTTTTCGGCTTTGGTTACGAGGTACGACAGCATCTCTTCAGTAACCTCGAAGTCGGAAATGACACCGTCAACGACGGGGTGGATAGCCTTGATGTGCGACGGCGTTCGTCCGAGCATTTCCTTCGCAGCAGCACCGACCGCGACGATGCGCCCCGTTTTGGTGTTGAGTGCCACGATCGACGGCTCGTTGATAATGATCCCGTGGCCCCGCAAATACACCAGCGTGTTGGCCGTTCCGAGGTCGATGCCGATGTCGTTTGAAAATCGGTTATAGAGGTTCTCGAACATATGATGGCGGGAGTGTAGCATTTTAAAGGAACGGCGGAAAGGGTCTTGACATGAATAATAATAGATTACATATTACCAGAAGAGTCCTATTTACAAACAACTAAATGAGTGTCCATGGGCAATGCAAAAGAAACTTATTCCGAGATGTTGAAAGTATGCGGGGTACTTGACAATAAAATTGAAATATGAGAAGATCGTCCCTGGAAATGAGGTGCGGTGCACCTCATAAAAACCAAATAAATCTTAGTTATGAAAAAACTATTTTTCACAGCCCTGACCCTCGGCTTAGCACTCATGATGGTCACCACTTCGGTAAACGCCTCTACAAACGTAGTAGCAAATTCAAAAACCACGGCCGCTACGACAGCTGCTAACTCCACGCCAGTGATGAAAAGCACCTTCAAGGTACCTACATCCACGGGTGTGACCGCCACGATCGGCATGGACGGTACCCACTTCTATGTAATAGATGCCAAGGGTGTCCCCACAAAGATCGTGACCGGCGAAGAGAAGACTGGCCTGAAGACAGTGGCAGCAAAAGCACTGAACGCTGCAGATAATGCAAACTGTGTGGTACTGGAATGGACTGATGCCAAGGGCAAAAGCAAAACCGTAACGTACGATGTGGTAAAGAAAAAAGTAGTCATACCACAGGTAAAAGGCTAAGTACAGAAAAAACAAAATGAAAAGCGCTTCGTGTTTCTACGGAGCGCTTTTTACCTAATTAAAACAATAAAAAAAGCCCACGCATGGGGGTCTTTTTTATTTCAGCCGATCGAACAGCTCCTCTTCGGTAATGATAGCTCCTTCGGCATCGCTTCGCTTCTTGAACTCAAGGCCACCCCTTTCGAGTGACTTGTCGGAAATCACGACGCGGTACGGGATTCCGATCAGGTCGGCATCGGCGAACTTTGAACCGGCTCCCGCATCACGATCATCGAGAAGGACCTCTGTTCCCTTTTTGATAAGTGATTCGTACAGCGCCGTTGCCTTGTCGGCGGTATTGCCAAGTTGGATCAGGTGCACGCGAAACGGTGCGATGGATTCCGGCCACACCAGCCCTTTGTCGTCTGCAAAATGCTCGGCGATGACCCCTACCAACCGGGATACGCCGATTCCGTAGCAACCCATAATGATCGGCTGTTTGGCACCTGCGTTGTCCATGAAGTGAACATCAAGCGCATCCGTGTATTTCGTTTCAAGCGGGAAAATATTTCCCACCTCGACGCCCTTTCGCTCAACCAGCTCGTCTTTGGTAAGGCCAACCTTGGCAAGGTTTTCATCCGTATACACCTCCTTGTTCACGGCAATCTTTTTCGATTCGCTGACATACACCGTATCCTCGCCCATGTCGGACAGCGTCTGGAATTCGTCGCTGAACCGCTTCGTAAAGATTCCGCCATCGGCATAGGTTCGATAGGTAATGTCACCGAGACCCAATCGTGCGTACACCTTGTGATATGACTCCGCAACACGTTCGTATATCTCTTCGTGCTCTTCCTGGGTTCGTGCAAAGCTGTACATGTCCTTCATCACGAATTCGCGACCGCGAAGCAGTCCGCTTTTCGCACGGAGTTCGTTTCGGAACTTGTTCTGGATCTGATACACCATGACGGGAAGATCCTTGTACGAATTAATGTATTCGCCGATAGCGTCGACGATCGGCTCCTCGTGAGTAAGGCCAACCCCGAGTTCGGTACCATTCTTAAGCGCAGTCTTGAACCAATTGTCCACCTTCTTGTCATCCCAACGGTCGGTCTTTTCCCAAATGTCCTTCGGTTGAAGCGTCGTCATCATGAGCTCCTGCCCCCCAACGTTGTTCATTTCCTCCCGAACGATCTTCTTGATATTTTCAAGGACCCGCATTCCCAACGGGAGATACGCGTACACGCCCGCCATTTCCTTGTGGATGAATCCAGCGCGAATCAGCAGCTGAGCGTTTTTTGACGTCTCGTCGGAAGGGGCTTCCTTCCTGGTTTTCGTAAATAGGTGTGACTGTCTCATGCTGTGCATCATAGCTCAAAAAAGAGGTTTTTCCAAATAAAAAAAATCCCTGTCGCGACGGTTGAGATAATCGCGACAGGAACAAATTCCACAGGTTAGCCCTTACATCTTAAGATTTTTAAATAATTTCCGCTGTTCAAAAAATTCTGATATCCGGTAGATGACGAACGGGGCCGGGAACAGAAGAGTGGTCCAGCCGAAAAACCTTGCATTGTTCGCGGTGGCAAACAATGCCGCTTGCAACCCAAACCAAGGATTGAGAACGAGAACAGCAACCAGAACCACACTGGTCATCATCACGCACAGAATGATCCATGCCACTTTGTCGGAATACCATCGGACATGGGCAAAGAAGAAGATCGTGATCACAGCATAAAAAATGAGAGGCCCGCCCACATAATCCCTTTCAGGTTGAAAAAAGATGATGCTGAAGGAGAATACAACGACCAAATAAGCTACGAGGAGAAAACTCTTCATGGGATAAGGATTTAAGGTTTAAAAAAACTGATTACAGGAAATAATATATAATAGTTTAATAGAAATGTCAAACAAAAAACGCCCTCCTCACTGGGAGGGGCGTTTATACATTTGATGGTATCTGCTTTGTGCTACTGGGTCCTTCTTGCTTGCTGAGAAGTTTTATCATATTCCTCGTCGAGGAACCCCCTTGCCAAGGATCCGAGCATTGTGACACCAAGGGAAACCGTAATGGAAACTGCCAGAAACTTTTCGTCGTGTGTCATCTCAATAAAAAGAGAGAATACTGCGAAGACGATTGAAATCACAGGAACCATGCAGAGAATCGTCATGAGGCGATTATATCCCGTCGAGGTGTAAGTGATGCCATCGGCAAATGTCGCCAGGAACCACACCACAAGGATAACCACGCCAGCTTTGACAACAGCACTGGAGTCGGCACCAAAATAGACAGAGGATTCCCAAACGATGAACACTGAGAGCAGCAGAAGAACCGAGGATATTATTAATTTTTTCATAAAGAAAGTTTAAAGGGGTTTGTTAAAAAAAGACTCTGCAGGTAGATATCTCACAAAACACAATGAATGTCAACGTATCCGAATAAAACAAAAAAGGTCCCGTATTCTGGAACCCTTTACTTAAAAAGAGGAATCAAGCAACACCAGGGTCACCTGTTGATTTCGCAGGCAAGAAGAATAATGCCGGAAACGAGAAACACCCAACCAGCGAAGAGAAACTTTTCTCCTTCGGCAATCCCTGCCAACCCAACCAGCGCAAGACCTGCGGCAACCACAGTGAGTTGCGTTTGATGTGGCATCGCCAGATTGATCAGCCCAAAAATGAAAGCCGCTCCGACAACCAACGCCATGATTCCAACTACCAGAAGAACAAAGGCCAATGTTTTTTTCATATAAAAGATATTTAGTTATGTCCCCATATAATCATATTAAGTCAAATTTGTCAATGTCGCCATATTATGACTTTTGTGTTATATTTCCTCCCGTACGCAGATTGTAGAAAAGGCTTTGTTTTCAAGGCACTCTTACGCAAGTAAGACCTGAAACCAAGAGCTTCTTCCCTGGGCGTCACCCAGGCCAACGAGGGACTTATTATCACCCCCTTGTGCAAACGACTGTGATTCATTATGGAAAACAACATTGTCCGAGAACTCTTCGGCGTGGGAGCCCACTACGGCTACACCCGCACCCGACGACATCCCAGCACGAAACCACTCCTTTACGGAACGAAGAATCGAACCGACATCATCGACCTCGAAAAGACCGTAGCCAGCCTTTCAAAAGCGCAGGAGGTTTTGGCAACCCTCGGTTCGACCGGCAAGCAGGTTCTCTTTGTCGGAACCAAGCCTGAAGCCAAGGATGCCGTAAAGGCAGCTGCGGATTCGCTTGGCATGCCCTACGTCGAAATTCGATGGATCGGAGGAACCCTTACCAACGACAAGCAGATCAAGTCCCGCGTCGCACTGTTCGAGGACCTTACCGACAAGCAGGAGAAGAACGAGCTCGAAACGATCACGAAGACCAAGAAGGAAAAATTGCTCCTTGAGCGAAAGATCGAGAGATTGGGACGACGGTTCGGAGGCATGACGACCATGAAGGGACTTCCCGGGGCACTCGTCGTCATCGACAGCCGAGAGGAAGCGATCGCCGTCACTGAAGCCAACCAGATGGGAATCCCCGTCATTTCGCTTTCGAATACGGACTGCGACATCAAGCAGGTTTCGTACCCGGTTGTCGGAAACGATGCCAACAAGAAGTCGATCGAGTATTTCCTTGGCAAAGTCGTTGAGGCTTACAAGGGAAACAAGTAGACCCCTCAGTCTCGCTATCACCGTACTCCCCACCGCTCCGCGGAGCCCCTCTAAGAGAGGGGCATACTCCGTCTCGATGTTAGATATCATCTAGACGAAGAATCCCCCTCTCTTAGAGGGGGTGGCCGAAGGCCGGGGGCGTACGGAAGTAAGGTGAGATTTTAGAAATCTAATTCTTTAAGTACATTCTATGGAAATAAACGCAGACATGGTAAAGGCACTCCGAGAAGAAACCGGTATTTCAGTCATGCAGTGCAAGAAGGCCCTCGAGGAATCGGGCGGTGACATGGAAAAAGCACGAGTTGCACTTCGAGAAATCGCGGCAGCCCAGGCTGAGAAGAAGCAGGACCGAGTCATCGGTGCAGGCGTGATCGCAAGCTACATCCACGGCAACAAGAAGATGGGCGTATTGCTCCAACTTTCCTGCGAGACCGACTTCGTGTCACAGAATGACGAGTTCGTCGGTGCCGCCAACCAGATCGCCATGCACATCGGTGCCATGGATCCCGAATCGCCAGAAGCACTCCTCGAACAGCCGTTCCTTCTCAACCCAGAACTGACGATCAAGCAGGTCATCGACGGACTCGTCCAGAAGACCGGCGAGCGCGTTGAATTGGGACACTTTGTGCGATATAGTATCTAATATGATATTCATCATCCTTATCGTTCTTGGACTCTTGGGCATGGGCATCACCCTGTACGTCAGCAACGGGGCTGTTCTTGCCAAGGAATACGGTACGGAAGGCCAGGAACCCTGGTATGTCCTGCATCCTGAGAATTTCGAATCGGGACTTTCATCACAGGTACGAACACTTACCCGAAAGATCCTAAAGGTGATGCTGCTGTGGATGATCGAACAATACCGCAAGCTGTCGGAAAAGATCACCGTGAAGCAGGTTGTGAAGGCCCGCATCCGAAACTTCCTGTACGAACACGACAAGAACGCTCCTCGCCAGCCTTCGGAGTTCTGGACCAAGGTCCGCCATCCAAAGAAGTCATCCACGGCAAAGCGCAAGCATGCGACGGCTGCTTCCCACGAAGCCCCTGCCGAACCGGTCATCACCGAACTCGGCGAAGACTCGTTGGAACGATAAGAATTTTTGTACGCAAGTTCGCCTTGCGTGCTACCGCCGCTTTAGCTCAGTTGGTAGAGCAACACTTTTGTAAAGTGAAGGTCCCCAGTTCGAATCTGGGAAGCGGCTCACGAGGTGATTCATTTTTTCAGATTATATAGTCTCTGTAATAAATTCACAAAACTTATATCCCATATCAGTCAAACGAAAGTGATCCGTCGGTCGAATCCCTGATCCGTCGTTGTGCATTTTGTCAGAAATCAGTTTCAGAGACATAAGGTTATCTTCGTATTTTTCCACCATCGAACTATAAGCAGGATATCCCATTTCTTCAGCGACAGCAAAAACCCAAGTATTGCGACCTGAGAGAGGATTTTTCCTATACTCCGCACCTGTTTCTCTTTTTGCAATCTCAAAATTTGCTTTCAGGATTAAAATTTCTGTTCCACTAAGCTTTCTAATTGTCTGTAAGAATTCATAAGCAAGCACTTCATCCTGTTCAGTGGCGTCGGTTTTTATAGACGTAAAGAAAATTGATTTTGCAGCTTTGAAAAGCCCTTCATCAGGTGCTTCATCTATAAATTTCAGTAATTCGTATAATGACGCCCGATTCTTGTTACTAGCAAAATAATCTTCCTTTATCTTTCCGTCAGTTCTGTATTTTTCTATTTCTCTTCCTAATTGGGTAAGAAAATTTCCCTTAATGATCGCCTGCACCAAATGACCAACAGATAATTTAATATCTTTTTTTTCAGAAATCAGAATACCTGTGAGAGTTTCGGCAATTCTAACTGTCGACTCATGGAGAAAGTCCATAATACTCTTTTCGTCATCGAATTTTACTAAGTCG
>CAIXMG010000083.1 GCA_903920485.1 uncultured bacterium | reverse complement strand
TATCAAACTGAAAATTATCCCTATATAAAGAATTTAGAGTTCAAAATGAAGATTAATTCACTTACTTCTTTTTTGTACCCAATATTGATCGCAGTCGGATGGTTCATCTTCTGGGGATCGATTGTCTACCGTGCGATCATTTACATTGCCTACGGAAAGAAGAAGTAAAGAATTTATAAAGAGAGGCTTAGGCCATTGTTTGACTTGAAAACAGTATTTGTTACAATCATCCTAATTGGCCTTTGTGGAAGACTGCTCTCGGAAGGCTTTGGTCTTGGGAAACCAAGACCGGGAAATGAAAAGCCACTAAAGCAATTCTTTAGTGGCTTTTCTTATGGCTTCAAATTGCAATTTGTCCAAAGTTGTTATTTTTTCGTTCAGTCGAGAGGCGTCTAGTAGTCTTATCTGCCCGATAATCGCAACCCTCTTCTTTCCTGGGAAAATATCAAATGAAACGAAGATGTTACCCAGTTTAGTTTTCGTTGTTATGGGAATTCCTATGAAAGTTTTGTTGCCCAATTTCCTTAGTACAAGAACCGGGCGTTCGAAAAACGCACCTTTGCCATTCTGCTCATAGCCGATATTTTTGCCAATTCTGCACCACCAAATTTCTCGTTCCCTGAAGAATATTTTTTTCTGGGAATTCGAAACTTCTTGCTTTTGCAAATTCCAAAGATCAAATTCATTTTGAGGATCGATTGCTTGAACGATTTCGCTTTTACCTAAATTGGTTTCGGACCGAGTTTGCTCGACAAAATTTAAAATAGGCTCATACGGCATGCCTTTTATCTTATCAACCAGCATCTCAAGAAACGTGTAATAAAAAGTAAAATCATTCGTTTTCTCCCTTGCAAAAAAGCCCTTTTTCATGTAGAATTCGGCAATCACTCCCAAAACAGCTAATGGGGCAGGGATACTTACTTAATACTACTTTTATTATATGAATCGAGATTATCCATTGGAAAAGACGCGAAACTTCGGAATTATCGCCCATATCGACGCCGGAAAGACCACCGTTTCGGAACGAATTTTGTTCTACACCGGAATGTCCCACAAGATCGGGGAAGTACATGAGGGTGCCGCTACCATGGACTGGATGGAGCAGGAAAAAGAACGAGGAATCACGATTACCTCGGCTGCAACCACCTGTTTCTGGACGCCAACCTATGTCGCCGACAAGAAGGACACAGCCAAGAAGTTCCGATTCAACATCATCGATACCCCGGGACACATCGACTTCACGATCGAAGTACGACGATCCCTTCGCGTGCTCGACGGTGCCGTGGTGGTATTCGACGGAGTGGCCGGAGTAGAGCCACAGTCTGAAACCAACTGGCGCTATGCCGACGAAGGAAAGGTTCCCCGAATCTGCTTCATCAACAAACTTGACCGAACCGGTGCGTCATTCGAGCGGTCTTACGCATCGATTCTTGACCGGCTGACGAAAAACGCCGTCAGGTTTCAGATCCCGATCGGTGAAGAGGAAAAGATGGAAGGAGTCATCGACCTTCTGAAGATGAAGGCGTACTACTTCGAAGGGAACATGGGAACTGATGTGATTGAAAAGGACATCCCGGAAAACCTCAAGGCTGATGCTGAAAAGTATCATGCGATTCTCGTGGAGAAGATCGTCGAACACGACGAGGAGATGATGATGGCCTTCCTTGATGGAAAAACTGATTTCCCGATCGATGCCCTTAAGAAGGTTGCGCGAAAGGCAACGATTGCTAACGACTTGATTCCAGTATTCACCGGAACAGCCCTTAAGAACAAGGGAGCTCAGCTGATGCTCGACGGAGTCGTTGATTATCTGCCTGCACCGACGGATATTCCGCCTTCAAAGGGATTCAATCCTGACACCGGAGCCGAGGAATTCCGCTACGCGTCTGACACGGATCCGTTTGCGGCGCTTGCGTTCAAGGTGGCAACCGACCCATTCGTAGGACAACTCATCTTCTTCCGCGTGTACTCAGGTACTTTGGAATCAGGTTCGTATGTCTATAACGCGCGAACGGGTAACAAGGAACGCATCGGACGAATCCTTCGAATGCACGCCAACGAACGAGAAGAGGTGAAGAAGGTGTTCGCGGGAGACATTGCTGCTGCCGTAGGTCTCAAGGAAACAACCACATCGGACTCGCTGTGTGATCCAGCTCATCCAATTACGTTGGAAGAGATCAAGATTCCGGAACCGGTAGTGTCATTGAAGATTGAACCGAAGACCAAGGCCGACCAGGAAAAGATGGGTATGGCGCTTAACCGATTGGCGGCAGAGGACCCAACCTTCCGTGTGACGACTGACCCTGAAACGTCGGATACGATCATTTGGGGAATGGGAGAACTGCACCTCGACATCATCGTCGACCGCATGAAGCGAGAGTTCACCGTCGAGGCGAACGTCGGACGACCGCAGGTAGCGTACAAGGAAACGATTACGGGAACTGCCGAAGTCGACAACAAGTACGTCAAGCAGTCGGGAGGCAAGGGTCAGTACGGACACGTAAAGATCCGAATCAAGCCGATGGATCTTACCGTCAATGTGGAGGACCTTCCGAAGAACGTGAAGCGATCAGAAGGATTCGAATTCATTAACAATATCAAGGGAGGTGTGATTCCACAGGAATTCATTGCACCGGTTGAGAAGGGTCTCAAGGAAGGTATGCAGCGAGGAGTGCTTGCTGGTTACCAGATGGTAAACATTTCGGCTGACCTGTTCGACGGTTCGTACCACGATGTGGACTCAAGTGAAATCGCCTTCAAGGTTGCCGCGTCACAAGCGATGCAGGAAGCGCTGGCAAAGGCGTCGCCGGTAATCCTCGAGCCGATGATGAAGGTGGAAGTGACCATCCCGGAAAAGTTCTTGGGAGACATCACCGGAAACGTCTCGTCAAAGCGAGGAATCATCGAAGGCGTAGACGACCGAGGAATGGTGAAGGCCGTTAAGGCGATCATGCCATTGTCCGAAATGTTCGGATACATGAACAGCCTCCGATCGATGACCGAAGGACGAGGATCGTTCACGATGGAATTCGTACGATACGACATCGTTCCGAAGAACGTCGCCGACGAGATCATCGCGAAGCGCAAATAGTTCTTACAGAAGCTGCCGCAAGGCGGTTTTTTGGTTCCAAAGCGAGGCCCTTGCTATTTTCAAGGTAAGTGGTATTGTGGCCCCTGAAGGTCGTTACTTATAAAAATTTAAAATCCTATATACAATGGCAAATATTAAGATACCCAATCCCTCTCTTATTCTAAAGAGAAAGAAAGCTGAGGGTGAGCGAGAGATCAAAAAGGCGTTAGCAGCTCTTACGCGCGAACTAAGAAGTTATTTAAAGACAAAACAT
>CAIXMG010000082.1 GCA_903920485.1 uncultured bacterium | reverse complement strand
TGATGGTGAACGTGATGCCGATCGTATCCCAAGGGATCCCTGCGTTCACGTGCAGGTAGATCGGGGTGTAGATGACCATCCAGGCGTAGAAGAACTGCAGGATAAAGTTCGCGATGAAGACGGACCCCAGGCTTCGGTTGCGCAGGAACTTCCTTACCAGGGTGAAGAAACGTGACTTTGACGGATGCGGCCGGTTTCGGTTGGGAAGGACGAACGCCACGATTGCCAATACCGGCACCAGAAGCGCAATGGCAAGCCCGTAGAGCACCCCGTAGCCGATGCGGTCGATGATGAGCCCTCCCAGGAAGGGTGCGAGCATGAAGCCGACGTTGTTCGCGGTCAGGTAGCTTCCACGGACCTTGCCCTGGACGCCGGATTCCGACCATTCCTCGATGAGGATGTCGAGTCCCAGGTACAGCAGGGTGTTGAACGCGAAGTACAGCACAAAGCAGCCGGCGATGACCAGGGTGTGCCCGGAAAGGGTCATGGCCAGGAGGTTACCGACATTAAGCAGCACGATAAGCCCCAGCACCGGTCGCGTGCCGAACCGAGTGACCAGACGGGGAACCAGAAAGAGTCCCACCATGGCAATGAGCGCGGATGCGGTGTACAGCCATCCTACGAGTCCCGCGGAAACGCGCGTGGCAAGATACGACGAGTTGCTGTAGACCGTGAGTGCCACGTGGAAGGAGAAGAGGAATCCCGCGAAGTAGGTCATGCGGAGGAAGAAGCGACGGTTCATGCGGGACAGTATAGCGCAAAAATTCCTTGCATTAAAGGGTGTTTGACAATTTGTTTCATTTGGGTTACCCTCCACGAGGAACGAAACAGATTTACAACCAAAACCAAATATCATTTTATGACAACAGAAACTAAACCGGCAGCAGACAGGGAGAGTGCGACACTAAACGAAAGAGTCACTTGGACAAACCGAGGGTGCGCTTGGGTAAGGAGCCTCTTCACTGACATTCCTTTTGCCCAGGAGATCTATTCAGTAATGGTGGATCGCGGCGAAGGAGCATCGACCGAGAACATCGACGGTCTTACCAAGGCAGGAATCATTCCTTACTTTGAGGCCCGCTACAAGCTCACCAACAGGTTCCTTGAAAAGAGCGGGGTCACCCAGGTATTGGAAGTTGCCAGCGGCATGAGTCCGAGGGGGCTTGATCTTGCACTTCAGGATTACACGTATGTCGAGATGGACTTGCCCAGCGAGTCCCTGATTAAAAAACAGGTCATCGAAGGGGTGTGCCGCAGGAAAAACATCGCATCGCCTGGAAAGCTTTTCTTCGAAGGTGGAAATGCCATCGACAAGGACGACTTCCTGCGCGCTTGCTCGCATTTCGACAAGACAAAGCCGGTTGTGGTGATTTGTGAAGGCTTTCTAAGGTATGTATCATTCGATGGCAAGGACCTTTTCTTTGGCAATGTCCGCGACCTGCTTTCGGAGACGGACGGCATGATGGTCACTCCTGACATCGAACTTCTGAGCGACAATCCTAACGGTGACGCTTCTCACGAGCGCATGAAGGAGCAGACGGGGATCGATATCAGGAAAAACCTTTTCAAAGACATGCATCACGCCCTGTCGTACTGTTATGCAAGGGGGTTTGAGGCAAAGCATCATTCCCCGACTGGCGTGATGCAAAATCTGGCTTCTCCGAAGAAGCTCAACATTTCCAATGAAGAAGTCTATGCCAAGTTGGCGACTCGCCATGCGTTTGTGCTTACGCTCATCAAGTCTAAAGCCTTACCAGGAAGGGAACTGCTCTGAACAATTTAAAAACAACCAAAGAAAACCCCGCCAATCGGCGGGGTTTTTGGTGAGGTCGGTTAGAACGTCACGATGGCTGCCATGACGATCGGCTTCTTGCCGGTCTTCTGGAGCAGGAACCGCTCTACCTTTTCCACCAGCTCGTCCTTGAGCTCGTCGATCGAGTATTTCGGATCCATCGTTCGATCCTCGATGATCTTCTTGACCAGTCCGCGGACCTTGTGGAACAGTTCCTGGTTCTCGCGGATGTAGACGAATCCTCGGCTGAAGATGTCGGGCGACTTCTTCAGTTTCCCGCTTCGCTCGTCGATGACGGCGAAGATGTTGAAGACTCCGGATTCAAGCAAAAGTTTTCGATCGCGGATGACCACGTCCTGCAGGATCCCGATGCGGGTTCCCTCGACGGCAATCGTCTCGTGGGGCGCCTTCTGGGGAAGGACGACCATCTTGGTCCCGTTCTCGCGGAACTCGATGATGGCACCGTTTCCGTCAGGGACGATGACGCGGTCCCGCGGAACGCCGAGATTCTCGACGAGGTCGCGGTGCATCATCAGTCGCGCATAGTTGCCGTGTACCGGCATGAAGTACTGGTACTTGATCTGCTTGTGCACCCATTCCAGCTCGCCTCGCTTTCCGTGTCCTGACGCATGCACGTCGGAATCGTAATACGTGATGATCTTCGGATCCTTGCGGTACAGCGCGTCCTTGAGCGCGTCGACGGTCCCTTCGTTTCCAGGAATGACCGATGACGAGAAAACGATGGTGTCGGTTGGCTCGAGTTTCAGATACTTGTGCGAGTTTTTCGACACGCGGTCGAGGATCGAGTACTGTTCGCCCTGTCCTCCGGTCACGAGCATCATGATCTTGTTCTGGGGATACTTGTGCATTTCCTCGACGTCGACGATGTTGTCAAAATTGATGAGGTTCAAGTGCTTGGCAATCGCGACGTTCGTCTTCATCGAGCGTCCTTCGATCACGACCACTCGGCCGTACCGTTTCGCGCTGTTCAGGAACTCGATGATTCGTTCCACTTGCGATGCAAACGTCGCAATCAGAAGGCGGCCCTTCACGTCGCGGATGATCTTGTCCACAGTGTCGGCTACGACTTTCTCAGAAATGGTCCAGCCCGGTTTGTCGATACCGGTCGAGTCGAGGGTCATCAATAGCACGTTGCGGTCCTTGAACAGCTTGTACTGGTCGATTTCTTCTTGGGTCGCGACACCGTCGTCGTTTTCCACGCGAAGGTCTCCGGTCGACACAATGTCGCCGTAAGGGGTTTCCACGATGACTCCCGACGAGTCGGGGATCGAGTGGGTCAGTCCGAAGAACTTTATCTTGAGGTCTTCGGAAACGGTCACGGCTGCATCTCCCTTGTCGACGATGCGCAGATCGAGCGCCGGCAGGTTCGGATATTCCTCATGGCGCTTGCTGATGATCATCGCGCCGAATTGCATCGTGTAGATGGGCGGATTGCCGAGGGCCTCGATCACGAACGACAGGGAACCGATGTGGTCCAGGTGGCCGTGGGTGATGGCGAGGGCCTTGATCATGTGCTTGCGATCCTCGAGGTACTTCGTGTTGGGAATCATGAAGTCGACACCCGGCGTGTTCTCGTCGCTGAACTGGAACCCCGCGTCGATGACGACGATCTGGTCACGGTACTCGACGACGGTCATGTTGATGGCTCCGATGCCCTCGACGCCTCCGATCGCGATTACGCGAAGGTCGCCCGGCTTCAAGGGAGGGATGACGTCATCCTTGTGCGACGACGATCGGTCGGGGTTGTCGCCGAAACGTGCGCGTTCGGGATTCCGGTTGCGGTCGTTTCGTCGTCGGTCATTGCCTCGGTTGCCGTTCATGCGCTTGGCATGGAAGGGGCCTCGGTCGTTTCTCTGGTTCTGCGGGACCGGTGTGCTCGGAGCAGTCGAAGGCGTGGCAATCTTGTCGAGTGCGTGCTCGATGGACTGCATCGACGTGTCCTTGCGGTATACGAAGGTTCGGTTGTTGGAATGGTTTCCCGGACGGTCGTTCGGGCGGTACGGGGGGCGGGGGACATGAGTCGACTTCGCTTGGAATTCGCCGTGATGTCCGCCGCTCGGGTTGTTGGGGTCAGTGTTCATAGTATTAGTGGGTTAAGAAAGCGTTCCAGACTCGGTCGGTCTCGATGTACCATTGGTAGATGAGCGAGAATCGGTCACTCGGGGTAGTAATAGGGGGGATGGTCACATTGTGGATGCGGGAATTCATCAGTTCGATGTAGTCCGGGGTGTACAAGAAGACGACGGGTGCGTCCTTTGCCAGTTGGGCGGTTACCTGCTGATAGATGGTTGCGCGCTTGGCTGGATCTGGTTCCGCGATTGCGGACTCAAGCAGTGTGTCCACCTGCTTGTTCGTGTAGCCAGTGATGTTGAGTCCCGGAGCAACTTTCTGCGAGGAGTCCCAGAACGCGAAGATGTCGGTATCGTTCTTCACGACTTGTCCGAAGAGGAGTCCTTCGAAGTTTCGGTTGCGGATGACATTCTCGTTTAGGGTGCCGATCTCGAAGATCTTAACGTCGACCTGAATACCGAGTTGCTTGTACTGATCGGCGATCAGCTGGGCTGACTGTTCCAGGTCGGGGGTGTTTGCCGTCGAGAGGCTGAATTCCAGGGCCTGGCTTGAACTGGAAGATGTCTTCTTCTTGCCGGTTCCGCTGGTCGTGACGGTCGTCTTCTGGCGGATTCCTGTTGCGGGGTTCATCTTCCATCCGTCCTTGTCGAGAAGGGTTTCTGCCAGTGCCTGCTTGGTGGCAAAGTCGCTGGTGTCCGTATCGATCGAAGATGGTAACGGTCCATCAAGGGCGGTCCCATATCCTCCGAAGATGCCGCTGATCAGGGCTTGCCGATCGGTGCCGAGGTTGAGCGCCTTCACGATCGTTGGATCCGCAAAGAGGCTATTCTGCGACGGGTTAAAGAAGATTCCGAAGACGCGGGGCAACGGTTTCGTGATAATCGTATCGCGTCGCGCCTTGGCAGTATCTATGTCTCCTGGATCAACCAGGGCCAATGCGTCGACGTCGTTTGACCGCAGAGCACTTTCCGCGTCTGACTTGTCGGCAAAGACGGAAACGGCGACGTTCTTGATCAGGGGCTTGTCCAGTGCGAATCGAGGAAAGGCCTTGAGGACGAATTTTTGTGTGATGCCGGTCCGATCGCGCGAAACGGACTTGATCTGATAGGGGCCTGATCCGACCGGTTCCGTATTGTAAGAACTGGTCTGCCATGCGTCATCGGAAATCGATCCCCAGATGTGCTGCGGGAGAATCCCGAGGGTCAGCTGGCCGAGAAATCCTGCATACGGCTTCTGAAGGGTGAAAGTTACGGTCGTGTCGTCGGTTGCCGTCACGGTTACGCCGTCCCATGCCACGCGAAGAGGGCTTCGCAGGGTGGGATCCTGGATCTTGCTTATCGTGAATGCAACATCTTGTGCCGTGACCTTCTGTCCGTCATGGAAAGAGTCGTTCGGCTTCATTGTCACGGTATATGTCTTGCCGTCAGGCGAGATGGTCCATGATGATGCAAGATCGGGAACAAGGTTTCCGTCCTTGTCGAGTCGCACCAGTCCGCTGTATACCAGGCTTACCAGGTCGTTGTCCGAATCTGATGTCGCAAGGACTGGATTCACGAAGCGGGGACTTCCCACGATGCCTTCGCGGTAGGTTCCTCCGCTGATGGGGACCTTGGTCGTATAGCGGTTAGAAAGGGCGACCAGTCCGCCGAAAACGCCGATGACGAGGATGATGCCGGATACCGTAAAGGCGGCCCGTTCCTTGATGGAAAGGTTTGCGATGCGGGTCTTGATCCCATGCATGAATGGTGGTTTGTTCACAAAAAGAAGGAAACTAGGCGTGATAATGAGAATACGATATCACGACAAAACAGCCAAGGACTTCCTGGTTACTTGAGGACGAGCGGAATGAGTGCGGATGCCGCAAAAAGCACCGCAATGACAATCGTCGCCAAAAAGATAAAGCGTTCAGCTCCGCGTCGTGCAAAATAGGTCATATTGGACGCACTTCCTCCAAGCGCACCTTCGATTCCGTCGGAGCTTCGCTGCAACAGGACGAGGATGACGAGGAGAACGGAGAGGACGAGCTGTATCCAGGGAAGTACCTGAGTAATCGTATTCATGCGGCGAGTATAGCACATTCGTTTTTTTTGTTCAAGGGGTGGTATACTTATCGCATATGAGAAACTCAGCCTTCACGTTTGTCACGGTCATCCTTGTCGCGCTTCTGGGGTACGGTGGCTATGCCGCGATCACCGGCCTCACGGATCCTGCCGCGTACGTTTCAAAAAACACGGAAACGATCGGTGACATGCATCCGGTCGTCACGAGTGCCGATACGGGGACGGAAACGGCGTCTGCGTCGGTTCCTGGTACCGATCCGGCTTCGTCAGCAACGACGGCTGGGACGGCAAGTGCTACGACGACGGCAAGCGCACTTTCCGTTTCCGCGACGCTGTCGAAAAACCTTCAGGCACTTGTTGCCAGCAAGACAGTCCTCAAGGCTGGGTCAAAAGGCACATCGGTCGGATATGTTCAGCAGTTCGTGAATCTCTATTTTGGCAAGAACTTGAAGG
The DNA here is from genome assembly GCA_903920485.1 of uncultured bacterium. GTDB lineage: Bacteria > Patescibacteriota > Minisyncoccia > Phycocordibacterales > UBA1006 > CAIXMG01. Next base: position 3,777 of record CAIXMG010000082.1, on the reverse strand, counting down.
TTGACAATGACTTCGGTGCGACGCTTACCTCGAACATAAAGAAGTTCCAGTCGCAGAACAAGCTTTCCGTGACCGGCCAGGTGGGCAAGTCGACGCTCCAGTACATGATCCTGTGGCTTAAGAACAATCCACAATAGTGGTATACTCGTGCCATGGAAACACACACCCCACCTGTATCAAAGATCCTCTCGTGGACGCTTGCCGTCGCGATTGTCATTGTCGTCAATCTCTTTTTCTTCTATGCGATTTCCGCGGTATCGCCCCAGCCGGAACTTCAATCGTTCTGCCCGGTCCAGCCGGCGACTTATACGGATGCGCAGTCCTGCGTGACAGCCGGCGGTCAGTGGACGAACGACCAGCTTACGCCTGCCCAGGTAACTGATACCGTAAAAGCCGGGCAGCCGCTGGGCTACTGCGATGCGAACTTTACTTGCAATGCGCAATTTACCCATGCGACCAGTCTCTACAACCGAAATGTGTTCATCGTACTCATCGTGCTGTCGCTTGTCATGATCGTGCTCGGCGTGTTCGTGCCGCTCGAGGCGCTTTCGATCGGGTTTGCATGGTCGGGAATCGTATCGCTCATCATCGCATCGGGACGCTATTGGTCTGATGCCGACAGCTGGATGAAGGTGCTTATCCTCGCCGTCGCCCTTGCTCTGCTTATCTGGGTGGCGGTAAGGAAGTTCAGGAGACATCAGTAGCATCTTAACAAAACCCCGCTCAGGAAGCGGGATTTTTGGTGGCGATGATGTAGGTGTTGGAAAAGTCGTCGATTTCTCCTGAAGCCGAGAAACAGGACTTTCCTGGGCGGTACAACGTACTGCCCATCGTGCCATGATAGATCACCGGAACGTAATAGAGGAGTGTACCGCAAGCGTAGGTGAACTGCTCAAGAAATTCAAGCTCCGCGAGGCCGACGATGTACCGTCCGTCATTGGGAAGCGGGAGTTCGTGCTGACGCGCAAGGACGCATTCAATGTTTTTCTTGCCCTCGAGGGCAGACCATCCGAGGTCGGCAATTTCTTGGACCGTGCGTGTGAATGACCAGCGTTCTTCGATGAGAAACAGGCATGTCGTGGGTGTAAGGTTGGTATGTGTCATGATTTTCTTTTTACCTTAGCACTTGAGTTTCCAAAGGGCTCCCTTAACGGTAACAGCTTTTGTGTGGTATAACATGCTCATGCATTTCGACAAATCATCGATAAAAAAACTCATCAAGGAGCTTCATGACAAAAAAGTGCGCGTGGCGCAGAGGCTTTTTCTGGTGGAAGGGGAAGTAAGCGTACTTGAATTCCTCAATTCTGACTATGATCTGGTGGCCGTTGCGGCATCAAGCGAATTTCTTGCCGATCATCCTGATGTTGTGAAAAAGTTCTTTGGCAAGGTAGTTGAACTTAAAAAAGACGAGGTTGAAAAGCTGGGAACCTTGTCGTCGAACGACAAGGCTATCGGCGTGTTTCAACAGAAAGAATTACCGACGTTCGAAATGGGTGATGAGACCGTACTTGCCCTGTCTGACGTGAACGATCCGGGAAATCTCGGTACGATTTTGCGCATCGCCGATTGGTATGGAATCAAAAAAATTGTGGCCTCACTTAATACGGTGGATGTCTACAATCCCAAGGTCGTCAGTGCGACGAAGGGTTCGTTTGCGCGTGTAGACGTGTACTACCGTGATCTTGCGGGTTTTTTCAAGGAGCGTGAGGGTGTTGCGGTACTGGGCGCCGATCTTACCGGCGAAGACATTCACTCCTTTAAGTTCCCAAAGAAAGGAATTCTCTTGATGGGTAGCGAATCGCACGGTATCCATCCAGACTTGAAAAAATACATAACGCAGAATGTGACCATTCCTCGCCATGGCAATGCCGAATCGCTGAACGTGGGCATCGCGACGGCGGTGATTCTTGATAACTGGAAAAGATAATCCAAGGGGTATATCATAAGCCTATGGAACCAAAAAACCTTCACCAGCTGACCGATGAGATTGTGGCAACATTTGAATCGTATAAGCAGACAGGAACGAAGTCTTGGGATTATTTGATCGCGTCGCGTGATTTGTCGTACCAGGTCGGAAGCCTGACCAAGGTCATCATGCAGATGAACAACGAGCGGTACTCGAAGGATTCGCCTGACGAACTGAAATCAAAAGCAGCCGACGAGTTGGCTGACATCATGGCGGAAACCTTATTCATTGCAAAAGAACTTGATATTGATATGTATCAGGCATGGTCCAAGATGATCGGGTCGGATAATGCGAAGATTGCGGAGCGGAAGTAGTTGAGAAAACCTTGAGCGTTTCTTGAAACGCTTTTGTTATGCTTGAGAAATGTTGAAAGGAAACGTTGCTTACATTGACGGTGCAAATCTCTATAATGGCGTTAAAAGCCTTGGGTGGAATTTTGATTATGCACGTTTCCGCGTTTGGCTTTCTGATAAGTATAATGTTGAAACGGCCTATCTTTTTCTGGGATTTATACCGAAGAATAAGGAACTGTACGAATCTCTGAGATCTTGCGGATACGTTTTAGTATTCAAAGATGTAATTTATGATCGTACTGGAAGGCCAAAAGGGAATTGTGATGCGGACCTTGTTGTTGCCGTGATGAAGGATGTTTATGAGAACAACTGCAATAACGCCATCCTTGTTTCGAGCGATGGCGATTATACTCCGTTAGTTCTTTTCTTATTAAGCAAGGAGAAGTTGGGCGTAATACTGTCACCCTACAGGGCCCAGAGGTGTTCGGTATTGCTCAAGAGGACAAATGCAAGAATTTCTTATCTTTCCGACCATCAAACCGTTCTGGAAAATGAAAAGGCCCCCGATGCAGACGAAACAGCATAAGGGTCCTCTCCGTAGGAGTAATTACACTGTACCAAATTCAAAATACCAGTCAACCGATAACCCTGCCTATCTTTATAAAACCTTTATCTTTCAAAACCCTCGATTTTTCGGGGGTTTTTTGGTATTATCCTTACACATGAACCTTATTCTGAAAAAGGTAGGAACTTCGGGTCCGTTGCCGACTATTTCGTATGATGCTTACGACGGAGATCGTAAAATTGGCGAGGCGCAACTTCGGCTGAAAGAAGGCGGGAGGCCTTCGCTTCCTGAAAACATGAAGAGCCATGTCTATTATGAGGTCGCAAAAGAATACGAAGGAAAAGGGTACGGAACTCAGATCCTCGGTCTTATAAAAGAAGAAGCTCGTAAGGAGGGCATGCACGAGTTGTTACTTATCGCCGCAGAGAAGAACCTTGCATCAAATGCGATCATCAGGAAAAACGGAGGTGAATATCTTTGGGATTATGTCAGTCCTGAAGGAGAGCGAGACCTAAAGTATAAATTAAGTTTATGAAACCCTATGATCACAAGAAAATCGAAAAGAAATGGCAGAAGGTCTGGGACGAGAAGAAGGTCTATCGGACGCTGGATGCCAAAAAGGCCAAGGCAAAGGGCATGAAGCCGTATTATGTCCTGGACATGTTCCCGTATCCGTCCGGAGCGGGTCTTCATGTTGGGCATCCGCGCGGGTACATCGCGTCCGACGTGTTCGCGCGTATGAAGCGAATGCAGGGATTCAACGTGCTTCATCCGATGGGATTTGATTCGTTCGGACTTCCTGCGGAACAGTATGCAATTCAGACCGGAAAGAATCCCGGCCCGTTTACCGATTCGCTGGTGAAGCGCTACAAGAAGCAGCTGGAGATCCTCGGATTCTCCTATGATTGGGACCGGGAAGTTGCAACGCACGATCCTGCGTACTACCGATGGAC
>CAIXMG010000081.1 GCA_903920485.1 uncultured bacterium | reverse complement strand
GATGCCATTTTTTCGCCGTAACCGCTGAAATTTATCTCGCTGACATTTTCATGCTTTCTAACCACCTCTACTAAAGTGACGATATCATCGATGATCTTGTTGTAACCTCCTAACCCAATATTTGTAACCAGCATATCGTGTCCCGAGGAAAAAGAGACGCTCCAACCTTCTCCTTTGGTATTTTTGAGAAGTGAAAAATCGTAGTCCAAGCCTTCGATAATATCTTTTTTATGATACGACAACAAACCCGTTCGAGAAATTACTTTCCTAACACCCATTTCAAGTTCCTGCGGTTCAATAGTTCGTTCTGGAGTTTTTGGCTTAAAACCAAACATACCCGCACTATACCAAAAAACCACCCCTTCGGGTAGTTTTCTGTTCTGGCATTAGACTGCCGTGTAAAGTCCGTTCTTGTCCTTCTTGAAATATTTAGAATTCATCAGGTTCACGAGGATCGTGTTCTTTTTCAAGTACCGCTCCTTCAAGACCTTCTCGATGATATCGTCCTTGTTCATCGGGCCGTCCTTCTTGAGGATCTGCTCGATGACCTCTCGAACGACGCCGGCGGTGTATCCCCACTCCTTGAGAGCGTAGACACCTCGTCCGACGAGGACGAACCGGTCATCCTTGATCAATTCGTTGTGGCAGGTCGCCGTGTGGGTCTTCTTGCCGAAGGTCTTTTCGATCGCTTCAGCAACTTCGCGGAAGTGCATCGGTGAGCCGTGGCGTCGCATGACCAGGTAGGCATAGTCCTTGATGCCTCGCGTCTTCACGTTTGGTGACGTTGATCGTCCCCATTCGCCGAGCGGATTCTTTGCAAGCGACTTTGAAAGGTTCAGCCATCGGCCCGCCATTTCCTTATCGACTTTGTGCGAGGTGATCTCGCAGATGCCGTCATGGCAGAGCACCTTGTCGATCATGTCATTTTCCGTAATGAGGTCTTCGGAAGAAAGCGCCGTGTGAATGTCGAGGAGCGCCTTGTGCACCTTCTGTGCCGTATCGCCGTCGACGATCCATCGCTTCTTGAAATGGGTGTCTTCCTTCGCTTCGGTAAAGTCGTTGCCCAGTGCCAGGTACAGTCCGATGTGGTTCTGCGTTACGAGATCCTTTGAAAGCATCGGAAGGAGTTCCTCTTCCGCAACGACGCCGCCGAGGTCATGGATGATGTCCTTGAGCTCCTTGAAGATTTCCTCCGCTTCCGAGAACGAGTCGGACTTCTTGATTGCGTTCAATGCGAAATTCTCGATCTGTCGAACACGCTCGCGAGTAATGCCGTACTTCTGGCCGATTGATTCCAGGGTATGCTGCTCTCCCTCATCGTTAAGGCCGAATCGGTTGATGACGACTTCCTGGGCGCGGTCCTGAAGCCCCTTGAGGAGCTTCTTGGTTGTTTGTTTGGGTTTAAAAGTTATGTTTACTTTTGGCATAGAACGCAAAGCACTTTACCTGTTAAATGTAAGACCCTCAGAGTATCATACCCTCCTTTATAAGTCAAATTCCTGTCAAGGGCTTTATTGACAAGGGTTAAAAAGAAAGCTAAGATCTCTAAGAATTATCTAACCCAAAAACTTTATAGTTATGAAAAACAACCAGCCCTCTTCCCTTTCCCAGGCAGCCGACCTGGGATGGATCGTCAAAACCATGCTCGGCTTTGTGTTTATTTTTATCGCTGCATTCTGCGGATTCGTCCATGCCCAACAAGGGCACACGTTCTGGGAAGGTGTCAAGGCGCTTCCCCAGCTCCCTGAGTTCCGGCTGATAGCAGCCGTCATTCTCCTATCATATGTAGTCCTCGGAAAGATTGAGGAGCATCTCGATAGTATAAGTCCTGTTCTCATGATAAGGACCATCTTGCCCCCGTGGATCATGGCTCGGTTTCCCGGGACATCATGGGCGTTCGGCTTTTTCGGATCGCTCGCCAGTATGATTCTTCTGGTTGCCTGCGCGTCTGCGTGCACTAATTTTTGGCCAGTGACGATTATGCTGGTTTACTTCTGTGCCTACCCCTATTACGCAGACAGCAGATACTTCGGGGATTTCTTCGATTTCAAGACATCTGCTTCTGAAATAGATCATTGACACGACCACCACAACTACAGAAAAGCACCCCGCGCAAACGGGGTGTTTTCTATTTCTTCCTGAGAATTTTCTTGAGGTACTTCCCGGTATAACTTGCCGGATTGTTGGCAACTTCTTCCGGCGTTCCCTTGGCAATAATTTTTCCTCCGCCGGAACCGCCTTCCGGTCCGAAGTCCAACAGGTAGTCGGCGCACTTGATGACATCGAGGTTGTGTTCAATGAGAACCACCGTGTTAGCACGCTCAACCAACTTGTTCAATACTTCAATCAGTTTCTTCACGTCTTCGAAGTGAAGTCCTACCGTCGGCTCGTCCAAGAGGTAGATCGTCTTCTGCGTCATCGGACGATACAGTTCAGAAGAAATTTTCACACGCTGCGATTCCCCACCCGACAGAGTATCAGCCGACTGGCCGAGCTTCACATATCCCAATCCCACATCAAGAAGTGACTTCGTGCGGTCGGCGATTGCAGGCAAGTCGTAGAAAAAGTCATTCGCCTCCTCGATGGTCATCTCAAGGATTTCGTAGATGTTCTTGCCCTTCTTGGCACGTGCCGGCTTGTAGTACACCTTCAGCGTTTCCTTGTCGAAGCGCTTTCCGTTGCACACGTCGCAGGTGACGTAGACCGTCGGCAGGAAGTGCATTTCGACGGCGATCTCACCGTTCCCCTGACACGCCTCGCATCGTCCGCCCTTCACGTTGAAGCTGAACCGCGACGACTTCCACCCGCGAACGCGGGCCTCTTCGGTGCTGGCAAACAGGTCGCGAATGAACGTCCACATGCCCGTATAGGTCGCAGGATTCGATCGCGGCGTTCGTCCGATCGGCGACTGATCGATCATGATCACGCGTGACGCATCGCCCGTTTTCTCGAACTTCGCAGCATTGTAAACTTTCGCCGTGCGGCTTCGTCGCTCGAGAACCCCTTGGAGATTTTTGTAGACAACGTCGTACATAAACGACGACTTTCCGGAACCGGAAACGCCAGTAATCACAGACATGCGCCCCAGCGGAATTTCCGCCTTGATATTGTGGATGTTGTTGATAGTGGCACCTTCGATCTTGAGCCATCCTTTGTCGACTTCACGGCGCTTTTCAGGAACATGGACCTTTTCGACACCCTTGAGGTAATCAATGGTCAACGACTGTTCCTTGTTCTTTCCCGCCAACAGCTCCTTCAGGTCGCCCTGAACGACGACGTTCCCGCCATGGACTCCGGCGCCGGGGCCGATGTCGACGATATAATCGGACGCGAAGATCGTATCCTCGTCATGTTCGACGACGATAATCGTGTTGCCGATATCACGCAGATTAATCAAGGTGTTGATGAGCCGCTCGTTGTCACGCTGGTGCAAGCCGATCGTTGGCTCGTCCAAAACGTACAAGGCTCCTACCAATTGCGATCCCAACTGTGATGCCAAGCGGATTCGCTGCGCTTCCCCACCCGACAGCGTATTGGCACGTCGGTTCAGCTCCAAATACTGGAGACCCACATCGAACATGAACAACAAGCGGTCCTCGATTTCCTTGAGAACTACTTTTGCAATTTCACGATCCTGCGCAGACAGCTTCAGCGACGCGAAGAAATTGATCGCCGTTTCAATGGACAAGCTGGTGACATCCACGATGTTCATGAACTCGCCACGGTTCTTGTCAGTCACGCGGTCAGGGATGGTGTTCTGGTGCAGAAACACGTTCAAGGCTTCGGGTCGCAATCGCGCGCCTTCGCAGACCTTACAGATGTCGTCATTTTCATTTCCAAACAGGTGATATGTTCCCAATCCGTTACATTCGGGACAAGCTCCGTAAGGGCTGTTGAACGAAAACAATCGTGGTTCGATGTCGGGGTATGAAAATCCGTCATGCGGACATGACAACGTTGCGGACATCAGGAACTCCCTCTCGTCCTGCTCCCCCTCTTTCAGAGAGAGCTGGGGGGTGTCTCCGGGGACACTGAAGACGATACGGACCATGTTCTCAGCCTCAAGCAGTCCCAATTCAACCGCTTCGGCCAAACGTTCAGCCGCGCCCTTGGCATCGTCCTTGAATTCATGAATCGCGATCTCATCAACGAGGAAGTCAATGTCATGCTTGGAATTCTTGTCGAGGGTGATCTTCTCTCGCAGGTTCTTCATCGTTCCGTCGATGCGCGCCTTGGCAAATCCCTTGCCGAGCATGTCATACAGCATCTGATAGTATTCGCCCTTTCGCCCGCGAACGACCGGGGCCAGAACCTGGACCTGCGTATTGTTGAACTCGACACCCATCACGGCCGCCTTGCCTTTTTTTGTCGTCTCGAACTTCTTGATCTTTTCGGTAATCAAGTTCAGGATTTCTTCCGTGGAAAGTTTTTCGATCTTTCGTCCGCATTCGATGCAGTACGGCTTTCCGACGCGAGCATACAATACTCGCAAATAATCATAAATTTCGGTGATGGTCGCCACCGTAGAACGGGGATTGTTGGAACGTGACTTTTGGTCGATGGAAATTGCCGGCGAAAGGCCGGTGATCTCGTCAACTTCGGGCTTCGCCATCTGCTTCAAGAACTGTCGGGCGTACGCCGAAAGAGACTCGACATAGCGTCGCTGGCCTTCGGCGAAGATCGTATCGAACGCAAGCGATGATTTTCCGGAACCGGAAAGTCCCGTGATGGCCGTCATGGTATTTCGAGGAATTTCAACGTCGATATTTTTCAAGTTGTGCGTCCGCGCACCCTTGATGATGATCTTTTCGTCGACAGCGTGCTTTTTCTTAATTGGCATATCTATCACTTTACTACATAAAGTAACAAGTGTCGAGACACTAAAAAGCCCCCCCGTTTGTGGGGGCTTCCAAAGGTCAGCCTATCGTTCGATCACCACATTCTGCTCGCCATAGACGTACGGCGCCACCTGGTATTCGCCGAAATAGACGGTGACTTGCCCTGAGCCTGTCGAAGGGTTTCCGGTGAATGTGAACATGCTGAAATTATCGGGATCAGAAGGATCGGTTCCCTGTTCCATCATGCTTTCCGTATTGTCATCAAGCGTCGTCTCCTCCGCCGCAGCCGCAAGCTTCGTCGCAAGTTGCGTTCGCGCCGCCGTCGAAACTTCCGCCAGATAATTGGGATCGTTGGGGTAGAAATACGACAAGTCGATTTCCTTTTGGTTTTTTACGTCGTAATTGAATGTGAGCAGATTGTGAAAACCATGAGCCCCGCCAGTGAAACCCTCTTCACGGATGATGACGCTGATGAAATTCGCGTTCGACTGCACGACGTCGGTCGTCACAGAAAAGTCATAGTACTCGCCTTTTGCGAATTCCTTCTGGAAGTCATTCCCTCCTGTTTCCAGGTGCGCCTTGTAATCAGCACTGGCATCGGTGGTAAAACTTGCAACATCGGCATTGATGCCGTCAGCAATCTTCTTATTGAAGTCGACATCCGCCTGCGTGAACTGCGGATACGACCCCGTGATCGCATAGATCGAGGATGGTTCGGCTATCGAAACCATGGTCGGCGCGATGCCTACCGCATTTTCATTGGTCACGGGAGCAGATGCCGCAGGCACGGGCGCCTCGACTTTTTTTCCGTCCACCGCAAGGATGAGAATGGCCACCGCGACGAACAGGACAAAGATGCTGAGGATAAATATGGCAAAGGGTTTGTGGTTCTTCGTTTTCATATAACCAGTGTAGCAGTAACAAAGGCATTGCGGTAATTATTGACATATATCTTTTTACATGATAATCTATGAGCCAATAATAACTGTTGTTTCAAATTTTATAACCCCAAAAACCCCTCAAATGAAAAGAAATGTTTCATTCTTATTGCTCGGATCCTTCGGGATTTTCACCCTCCTCCTTCCTTCGTGTACACCACAGATCAAACTCGACGAGGCCGAACGAAAGCTCGCCATCACTCGAGACTCCATCAAAACGCTCCAGGACGAGGTAGCTTATCTTACGTCGCAGACGGACAGCCAGGAACCCTCCCTACAGCCCATCAAGGCCAACGAGACCTGGAATAAGCGTCTTAAAAAGAACCATCTTCTGGTGCTTTTCGAGGACAGCCTGATCAAGAACAATGATACGCTCACAAGCCTGGTCAATCAGCAAGAGGCTATCCTTAATCGCTATTGGGAAATGCAAGGAACCAAGCTCGAGAAGATACTCAACAACCGTCCCGACGGCAAGGCACTGATGCTCTCCATGGCGAAACAGGTGATCTTTGATACCCAAGAGGATACTTTCGTATCTGACCTCAGAGCCCTCCCCGAAATCAGAGTGCTCGCCGAGCGTCAAGATCCCGAGGTTGTCAACGTGAACAACAAGATAGACGCGATTCACGAGTCAATAAGAAAGGCAGCCCTCAAGAAGGACGCGGATCTCACTAAGGAGTTTGCCCTCACAAAGGAATAGCAGCGAACGTCACCCACAATTGAATAAGGCCCTTCCGTAAACGGAAGGGCCTTATTATTTGGTTGTGAAACCCTTGTTATTTCTTTTCCTTAAAGACAGGCTGGTATCCGTTTGCATACTTGCCATAGAATTCCATGATTTTCTGCTCGACGAATTCGTCATTCGTGACATAAAGCGGCTCTTCGGAAATGGTTGCAACCCTCGTTTCATAATTGAATGCAGCAAGGACCAATGGAATATTGGCCTCTCGAGCAATCCGCATGAAATTCCTTTCCCACGGCCTTTCTGTGCGTGACCCCGCAGGCGTGATCACCAGCACGCGTCTTCTGCCGTTCATAAGCAACTTCTTGAGCGCTGGTACCGCCGTCTCGCGTTCTTCATAAGGTAAGGCATGAAAACGATCGACGGGAAGTCCCCCTACCCATCTGAGGAAATGCTCAGCAGGCGGAAGCCAGAAGACTTCCAGTTTTATGAGAGTATACGTAGGTTCCGGAAATCCGAGGATCTCTTTCATGGCAAGTCCGCGAATGACGTCTCCGCCGGCCTGACGGTGCGGCGCCAGGATGAGAATGAACTTATCGATTTTTGGGATGTCGCCGACGATGGTCCACTTCGTATGCTCGAGCCACCATTGGGCAAGACTCTTATGAAAGGATTCCGTAAGGAACCACAGAAAATTGATGGGGGGTCCTATAAAAAACCAGACAATCTTCCAGATCACCACCAAGGCCAGTCTAACCCACTTGAGGATGAATTTTTTAATTTTTTTCATGTATTAAGTTTTAGTTACCCTTTTAATATCACAAAATAACCAATCTGTCGAGTATTTCATAAGCAACAAGAAAACGTCCCTTGGGACGCTTTACTTGAAATTTCTTCGCGGTTTTTTCTTAGCCTTGGCCTCCCCGCTGCGTTCCCTGATCGCCTGGATCTCGTCGCGCAGGATCGCGGCCGTCTCGAAGTCGAGGTCCGCCACCGCGTCGTTCATCTGGTCCGTCTTGATCTTGATCAGCTCCTTTGGGTTGTCGGCAAACAGCTGCTCGTCCAGCTTCAGGTTCGCAGACACCGCCTTGTCATGGTCGGACTCCATCTTCGCGCTGATGTCGTTGATGGCCTTCGAGATCGTCATGGGCGTAATGCCGTGCTTCTTGTTGAATGCCAACTGGGTATCACGGCGGCGCTTCGTCTCGCCGATCGCGCGTTCCATCGAACCGGTAATATGATCGGCATACAGGATCACGTGACCGTCCACGTTTCGCGCGGCACGTCCGATGGTCTGGATCAGTGACGTTTCCGAACGAAGGAACCCTTCCTTGTCAGCATCAAGAATGCCGATGAAGGTTACTTCCGGCATGTCGAGCCCTTCTCGGAGCAAGTTCACTCCGACCAGGCAGTCGAATTTCCCCCGGCGGAATTCCGTGATGATCTTGATGCGGTCGATCGTCTTCACGTCGCTGTGCAAGTATTCCGCCTTGATCTTGCGCTCCTTAAGATATTCCGAAAGATCCTCGGCCATTTTTTTGGTAAGGGTCGTGGCAAGCACTCGTCCGCCCTTCTTGATTTCTTCCTCGGTATGAGTTATGAAATGCTGAATCTGGCCTGGATATACTCCCCCGCCTTCGGCACCCCCTCTAAAAGAGGGGGACTCTCCGCCGGGAGTAACGGGGAAAATCTCGACAATCGGATCAACCAGCCCTGTCGGACGGATGATCTGCTGGACGACTTGATCGGAAGTCTCAAGCTCGATCTTCGACGGCGTCGCGGATGTGTAGATCACCTGACCAATTCTGGTTTCAAATTCGTCGTATTTCAAGGGTCGGTTGTCCTTGGCACTGGGCAGACGAAAGCCGAAATCCACGAGCGTATTCTTTCGCGACGCGTCGCCGGCGTACATGCCGTGCAGCTGTGGCAACGTAACATGAGATTCATCGATCAGCGTCAAAAAGTCTGGCTTGCCATCAGCAGTATGTGGAAAGTATGACATGAGGGTTTCCGGCGGTTCGCCGGCATTCTTGCCCGACAAGTGTCGCGAGTAGTTCTCGATACCCGAACAGTAGCCGATTTCACGGATCATCGCGAGATCATTCTGGGTTCGCCGCTTGATTCGTTCCGCTTCCAGCAGCTTTCCCTCTTTCTCAAATTTTTTCACCACGTCTTTCATCTCGGCGGCGATCAGTTTTTCCGCACGCTCTTTTTTGGGACCGCCGGTCAGGAAGTGCTTTGCCGGAAACAGGAAAAATTCCGTCGGCGTTTCGAGGACAGTGGAGGTCACGGGATCGATGCACTGGATGTTGGTAACGATGTTTCCGGTGAATGTTACCGAATACATGAACTTTTCGGAAACGGGCATGATGTCCACCTTGTTTCCAACGGCACGGAACTGCCCTGATAAAAGGTCGGCGGTGGTTCGCGCAAAATGAATGCCGACGAGCTTTTCCATCAGCTCGCGCTTGGTGATTTCCATGCCGACACGGATCATCAGGTGAAGCTCCTTATATTCTTCCGGGGAACCCAATCCGTAGATGCACGAGACGGATGCGACGATAATGACATCCGTGCGAGTCAACAGCGCCTGCGTCGAGGCATGACGAAGACGATCGATTTCTTCGTTGATCTGAGCGTCTTTTTCAATATAGGTATCCGTCATCGGCATGTACGCTTCTGGCTGATAGTAATCATAATATGAGACAAAGTAATGCACTGCAGCATCGGGAAAGAATTCGGTAAACTCCTGGGCAAGCTGAGCTGCAAGGGTCTTGTTGTGCGCGATCACCAATGTCGGTTTCTGGATCTGAGCAATGACGTTCGCCATCGTGAACGTCTTTCCAGTTCCGGTCGCACCCAACAAGGTCTGCTTCTGCATCCCCTTTTTCAGTCCTGCAACCAGCGCCTTGATGGCCTCCGGCTGGTCCCCCGCCGGCTCGTATTTTGATTTTATGACCAATTTATTGGTTTTCATGGGGTTATCCGGCTATTCTAGCATTTTTGGAGAAATAAAAAACTGGATAAATTCTTTATCAAGTTTTGGGCTTCCTGCACTTGATCGGCAAAACAATTATGATATAGTGACCTCATGCTCATGAAGCGAAAGCTTTATTCGGCTTAGAAGCTGGAAATGAGCATTTCAAAGTAGCTGTCCTTCGGACGGCTTTTTTGTTATCCTTCTTTTCTTCCAAACACTATAGAAATGGACTTCTCCTTGCCCAACCCTTCTTAAGATTACCGTAATCTGGTTATCACCAATCACTTTTCCAAGCTCCCAATAATGGATACCCTTCCTGATCTGATAATCCACTATTCCAGAATCACGAATGGTTTCTGGGACATGACGAAGAAGATTCATTCTAAGGATTTGCTGCTTTCTGGTTCTTAGTTCACCAGAGCCATTGCGTTGCAAATGATAAAATCCTTTCGCATTGAAAACCGCCTCCTCGTTCAAAGCGGGACAAAAGACCTTTCCAATACCTTTATACCAGGATCTTTTTTCCTCAACCAACAACTTGAATTCCGCCTTTTCCACAGGCAAATCGTATCGTAGGGCGATAAGGGAAAAATGATGTTCTCAAAGAGATATAAATTCTGCAATAAAAAAGCCGGCATTGAAACCGGCCTTTTATTTGTTAAGTTAGTCACTACATATTACGGCAACAGGGCAGCAACATTTGATGCACCTTTTTTCGTGATATGGTATGCCATCGGCTTACCGTTCCTGATACTGTGAAGTATCAATTTGGTAAGCGCGAAAGAAAAATCCCGCCCGGTACTCATACTCAACTTATCAATAGCACCTAGTTCTTTAAGCCTGCCCCACACCGCATCGTCCATGCTGTTCACGGTAATCATTGAATACTGTTTGCGGTTGGAACGGTTGACCGTTATAAGGGGGACCGTAACATAGGTGGCACCATAGGAACGGTGATCGTCGTCTCCTATGCTAAGCCTGATACCTTCCATAGCGATGGCCGTATCGGAAGGCATAGCTTCGAAGGAGATAGTGAATTCATTTCCAGCAGCGGCCACAACCTTTGACCACATATTACTGGGGTCGTCAGAATCCAGAATATGACTAGTTTGTGCGGATACACCGCCAGCGGCCAACATTGTCAGCACGCCGAAGAAAAACATTACTTTTTTCATTCTTATTTTTTTAAAAGTGAAAGGGCTTGAACAAATTTGTTCTGAGCCAGAATAGCATAACATAGTGCTATTGTCAATAGACCGATTATGCAAATGAAAAAGCACCTAATATTAGGTGCTTTTTCAAAGTCTGGAAGCGTGATTATGCATCTCGTGATAGGTTTACGAACTCTTTTGTTTCGCCCTATGACCATGTTATGTCTCTGTACAGAATGACACAACCCTGGTTTTCGACTTGGCCTAACGAAGGCTAAGTTACCGTGCTTATTTTAATGATGATAAAGCAATCATCGCTTGACTTACGTCCTGCATCGACAATAGAGCTAGATAAATCTAACCGATTTTCAATTGAATTGATCCACGAACAGCTTCCGCTACCCGTGCCTTGTTACGACTTATTCCCTGTCACCAATCTCACCTTAGGCCACGCGAGGCGCAGACTTCGGGTGCTACCGGCTCCCTTGAATTGACGGGCGGTGAG
>CAIXMG010000080.1 GCA_903920485.1 uncultured bacterium | reverse complement strand
GATTCACTATGAAAAAACAGCTTAATGAGGAAATTGCCAAACGATATCTGGTGGCCGAGCAATTTCATCTGGTCAGTCCAGTGAAAATCCACGAATTTACCGAACAGAATAATCTTTCCGAAGCCGTAAAACCGTACCTTGCTTCCAGCAGGGAACTGTACGAGAAGCTTGAAATTGACATTCTTGAGTTTGAGTACGATCAGACCAAAGATGAGGTGGTCGCCTACGTTACGCCCAAGGCATGGCTGCAGGGTCATGAAGGCGTGGTGCAGGGAGGCATTGCTGCAACGTATCTGGATACTGTTTCCGGCGTTCATGCGCTCCTGATCTCAATGCCACTGGGGAAGGGTGCGTTTACCAAAACAATTAGCATTGAGTACCTGGCACGAATGCTTGTCGAGAAGGAATATAGGGTTGTTTCGACTCATAAGGACAAGACCTTCATCTGCACCATCTTTGAAGGGGAGACATTAATCGCCAAAGCCGAACTTATCTTTGCTTTCAAGTAGTACCTAGGGGGATTAAAATTAATTGACTTTTTTATTTTGTTAATGTACTTTGATTTAAATAATTAACAAATGATAGAAGCGTTCTTTTCTCGAGTAAAAGAGGAGTCGTACAAGGATGAGGAATTAAAATTAATTCTCGGTCAGCAGTTGCTTTTTGAGTCTTATACCCTGTTTGACGCAATAAAAAACGGTCTTCTTCGTCATGAAGAGCCGGATCCATATACATGGGACGGTCCAGGCTTCTTTTACGGACACGTAGCCATAGAAGTAAATGACGAAAACAGGCCGCTGCTTAGGAGGAAATTTCATGTCCCTGTCCTAAACATTGAGATTTCAACAGGGAAAGAGAAAGACCTTGAAGAAAAACGAATTGCTCATGTTGTATGGCAACTCAAAACATAAAATGCATACCGGATCCGGTATGCATTTTACAATAGGTAAATTACGTTGTCTCCACAATAATCATGTTCGTCGCACCCTGCTTGCGCATAGTGTTGCCGCTGACAATGACCATGGTCTGCTTCACCTGGTGTTCCTGGACGGTGATGAGCTTTACGATGTCGGGACGGATGTCCTCGATCGTCTTGCTCGGCACGAATGTCAGTCCGTAGACGCCGCGCACGGCTGCCAGCTGGTTGATGGTCTGGCGGTTCGGGGTAAGGGCATAAATCGGCTTGTTGCCGCGGAATTGGGAAATTTCGCGAGCGGTTCTGCCAGATTCGGTCAGTGCCACGATGCAGTGGGTGTTCAGGTGGTCGGCCAGCATCTGGGCATGTTCCGCGATCGCGTGCGCGACGGGGAACTTCGTGTCGTATGCGATCGCGATGTTCGGCTTGAAGACTCCTTCGACGCTGGCAGCAACATCCGCCATTGTCTGGACCGTCTCGACCGGGTATTCGCCGAGCGACGTTTCTTCCGAAGTCATGATCGCGTCCGCTCCGTCGAAGATCGCGTTGGCGATGTCGGACACCTCCGCACGGGTCGGATAGCGCTCGTGGATCATCGATTCCACCATCTGGGTGGCGACGATGCTGAACTTGCCTTTGGCGATGCATTTCGCGACGATGTTCTTCTGCTCGACAGGAACGTATTCGCGTGGCGTCTCCACGGCAAGGTCACCTCGGGCGACCATCGCGCCGTCAACCAAGTCGAGGATCTCGTCCAGATGATCAAGTGCCTCCTGCGTCTCGATCTTGGCAATGATGCCAGGATTCCAATTCAACTTTTTGAGGATCTTCTGAAGGTCGGTAATGTCCGACGGCGTTCGCACGAATGACAGCGCTACGAAGTCAATGTCCTTGTCATGAAAATGGTTGAGCATTTTGATGTCGGCCGCGGTCAGCGACTTGATCGAGAGGTAGCCGTTCGGCACATTGACACCTCGACGAGGCTTCATGGTGCCTCCGACAATAATCTCGCAGGTGATGTCGTTGCCAGATACCTTCTTCACGAGGAGTTTCTTCTTGCCGTCCTCAAGCATGATGATCGACCCCTTCTTCACTTCCGAGGGGAGCTTGGCGTAATTGACGGACATGCGCTTCTCGTCGCCGACAATGATGTCGGTGGTAAGCACGAGCGTCTTGCCTGCAACAAGCGTTACGGTCGGTGTTTTGAGTTCGCCCGTTCGAATTTTTGGCCCTGCCAAATCAAGAAGAATTCCAACCTGCTTGCCGGTCTTCTTTGCGGCAGTGCGAATGGTCGTGATTCGGCCTTCGTGCTCGGCGGCGTCCCCGTGACTGGTATTCAGGCGCGCCACGTTCATGCCGGCCAGCATCATTTTTTCAAGGACCGGCTGGGTTTCGGTCGCAGGACCGATGGTACATACGATTTTGGTGAGTTTCATAGAACGCCCATTATAGCAGAACTTAAAAAACTGTGGTATCTTCATACTATTATGGAAATTAAGTATCTCGACATCCATTCGCACCTGAACCTCTCGCCGCTTTCTGAAAACAGGGAAGCCGTTTTGGCGAAGATGAGGGAGGAAGGGGTCGGTACGATTACCGTAGGAACGGGACTTGCCACCTCAAAGATGGCGGTTGAAGTCGCGGAAGCAAATCCCGACATCTGCTGGGCGACGGTGGGTATTCATCCGTGTCACACATGTGGCGACGAAGCGGACCCTCTCCTCATGGAGGAGGGGGCAGGGGGTGGTGGTTGGGAGGAATTAGAATTCTTGGCTAAGCACCCAAAAGTGGTTGCTATCGGCGAGACCGGACTTGATTACTTTCATGAGGATACGCCAGAATCTCGAAAAGTTCAGGAAAATATTTTCCGCAAGCATATCGATCTTGCCATTTCGGTACGCAAACCGTTGATGCTTCATGTCCGTGCATCAAAAGGTTCTGACAATGCGTATTACGATGCGCTCAAGATTCTCGGTGAGTACTCCCTCGGCCTTCGGCCACTCCCCCTAAAAGGGGGAGACGCTCCGTCTGGACCAGGTGCAAACTTCCACTTCTTCGGCGGTTCAAAAGAATGTATGGAGGCCATCATCGCTGCGGGATTTACGATTTCCGTAGACGGGCCGATTACTTTCTCAAGTGATTATGACGAGATGATCGTAGCTGTGCCCTTGGACAAGGTCATGATCGAAACCGATGCGCCGTTTGCCGCACCAAAACCGTATCGCGGAAAGCCCTGCGAACCATGGATGGTCGTCGAAGTCGCGAAGAAAATTGCGGAACTCAAAAACCTTCCGGAAGAGGAGGTGAGGGAGCAACTGTTCAAGAATGCCAAGGATTTTTTCGGAATAAATTTTTAATAAATGAAAATCCCCAAAAGGGGATTTTCCGTTTTCCTAATTTACTCGATTTACATTATCTTTTGTATTTAAAAGATTGATCATCGTTTCCGTTGCTATGTCGCTACAAAGTTTCAGTTCGCTTTCTGTATTAAAAGCGCTTGAGGCATTGAACGGATAACAGATACTCATTGGAATCGAATCGGATCCTGCAATAGGATGGTCTGAGGCAATTCTTATCTTCCCTGAGCTGAGCGCTTCAAGAAGTGCTTCATCGTCAATAATTCCTTCCGCCATAAAGGTTACGAGAAGCGCTCCACGCTTCATCACATGGAGTTCGTTCTTTCCGATAAAATGCTTGCCTGCGTCTTTTGAAACACATAAGAAGATAATATCACTTTCAGAAAGAAGTCGATTCATGTCTTTATAATTCAATCCAAGAGAGTTTTCAGCATCAGGATGCCTGTTTCTGCTGAAATAGGAAATAGATTCAGGCTTAAATGCCTGGAGCATCGATGCGATTTCCTTGCCAATTCTTCCCAGACCGATAATCCCGACTTTCTGGTTTTGAATCCCTTTGCTTGTCATGAACTTCTTGGTACCTGCACGCCCAAGATCAAAAATATTTCTATTCATGGCGAGGGCCATGGTGACAGCCCATTCTGCTACCGCATGAGTTGGCGCATCTGGGGTATTGCCGATCGCAATCCCTTTTTTCGTCACATACTCATGGTTTGGAATGAAGTCCTTGTATCCGATTCCTGTAAATACGATCGCTTCCAGTTGGTCAGCGGCATCAATAATGCGATCGGTAAGCTTCTCAATCCCACCAAGAATGTACCCGTGCTTTCCCTTTATGGCCTCAACAAGCTCTTCTTCGGTTGCTTCCGGCTTATCAAGGCGTGCAATCTCGAACCCTGCATCTTTTAGTTTCTGCTCATGCTCTGGTTGAATGAAGAGGGAGTCCGTAATAAGTATTGATTTCATGCCTTATTTTTACCATTTTCACCCAAATATTCCTATTTTTGAGAAAGGTGGACATCTGGACATATAACGATAAAAATGCTATAGTCCGCGAGCTAAGCAGCATTTACTGCTTATTTATTAACTAACCATTTTTTAGTTGGAATTTCGCTCGGTCAGCGGATGCAACTTTTCACAGCGAGCTTTGCGAGCGAGAAAAGTGCGCCGATGAGCGAAAAGAAATTCCAGCCACTACAATATGGCAAAAAAGGCAACAACAACTTTTGTCGCTGAAACCCTGGAGCCGCGAATCTACGAGATCGGCTACCTACTGTCACCAGCGGTTCGCGACGAAGACCTCGAGGCTCGCGTAAGCGAACTCAAGGACTCTCTTACCAAGCTCGGCGCAACCTTCGTCTCCGAAGGCGCACCCGAATTCATCGACCTCGCCTACGAGATGTCGAAGATCATTGACAACAAGCGTGTTCGCTTCAACCAGGGATACTTCGGATGGCTCAAGATCGAGATCGATCCTGCCCAGGTTGCGAACCTGAAGGAAACATTGGACAAGAACATCCTCCTCATCCGATATCTCTTCATCCTCGCTCCCCGGGAAAACACCGTTCTCAGCAAGAAGCCGCTGGGCAAGATCCTGAAGGGTGAGCGAACTGGTCCAACCAACGAGGGCGAGGTGCCTCAGATGGCGGCAGAGGAACCTGCAGAAGCCGTAGAAATGCCGGCAGACAAGGTCGAAGAAGCCCTCGATTCCGAGATCAAGGAGATGGTCAAGGAAGCATAAACCCGTTATCAATCATCAATAAAACACGAAGATCTGGCGGTTTACAAGGAGGTGCCCTGTGCTATACTCGACCCGTTACTGAACGTTAGCAGACTTAACCAGAAACGAATCATATGTATATCAACAAGGCCATCATCTACGGAAATGTCACCCGCGATCCGGAACTCAAGGCGCTCCCTTCGGGCAACAAGGTCGTCAGCTTCTCAGTTGCGACGAACCGCACCTGGAAGGACGCTGCCGGAGCAAAACAGGAAGCCGTGGACTTCCACAATGTCGTATTCTACGGCAAGCCGGCCGAAATTCTCGGTCAGTACTTGCGCAAGGGATCCGGCGTCATGGTGGAGGGACGCATTTCCACCCGCTCATGGGACAGTCCGGACGGGAAGAAGAACTATCGAACCGAGATCATCGGTGAGAACTTCCAGTTCGGTCCCAAGGGAACAGGAACGGGTGCTGCTGGGACAGGTTCGCCTGCCTCATCAGCCTCGTCCTCGTCCGCTCCGGAAGTCGACACGATCGAATACCCTGCGGACGACATCAATCCCGAGGATATTCCGTTCTAGTCCCAGCTTCCAGCTCTTCGTGACCACTTATGTCAACACAACAGTGCTACTTCAAGTCAAACAACATCAAGCATATTGACTACAAGGATATCGAGATTCTTCGCAAGTTCCTCACGCCGACCGGCAAGATCCAGCCCTCAAAGCGAACCGGGACGACCAAGAAGAACCAGCGAAAGCTTTCGTCCGCGATCAAGTATGCGCGATTCATGGGACTTCTCCCGTTCATCGAAGCGTAGTTTGAATCCGCAAAGCCTCCCGAAAGGGGGGTTTGCATTACTCCTATTAAGGGGTATGATGAATGGATGCAAACAAACAAAACGACCAATGTTATCTTAGGCATCATTGCGATTGCGCTTGTTGTCATTATTATCTTATTCATAACAGAGAGAAGCTCTCAGACAGCAATGACCCCGACAGATTCTTCAGTGGCAACCACCCAAACGCCCGTAGTGCCACTGAATAACTATCAGCAGCCAACCCCTGCCGCCGCGCCAACCCCTGCCGCTCCGCAAGCGCACCCTCCAGTGCCTGCGGTCAATTCGACCGCTCAGGCTTATGTGCCAACGGCTATCTCTTCCTCAACCATAAATAATTCTGATAATTATCAGTCGGTCGTTCAAAGCGCACAATCGCATCCAGCAAATTTCGACGGACATTATGAAATACTGTTGGGACGGTGCGGAAACGGGTGCCAGGCAATTTACCTTTTTGACAAGGGTTCAGGCCAGCTTTATTCGTTCCCAGACGCTGTCTTGAATGGCGTTATGGGAGGCGATCAAGACGCTCCGATGGCTCCCATAAATTACTCTATTTCCGGAAACGCGTTCACGATCGTGAAAGAAAATTCTACAGGAGGTAGTTATAACCAAACTTGGCAGCTAACTTCATCAGGATTTG
>CAIXMG010000079.1 GCA_903920485.1 uncultured bacterium | reverse complement strand
TTCGTCACGTACGGTCAAAGACACTATTGCAATCCTGGTCCACAAAGACTTGATTGTTGAAGATTACCTTAACGAAAACAATCTATTCCAAAAGAACGATGAAGGGGCACTGAAGGAAATCGCCCAGAAAATCGTTGATGCCAATCCGAACGTTGTTGCCGAATACAAGGCCGGCAAGGAAGCGTCGCTGATGTTCTTCGTCGGGCAGATCATGAAAGAAACGAAGGGAAGTGCCAATCCTGCGGTCGTACAGAAAATTCTGAAGGAATTGCTCCAATAAAAACCCCTCGCCAAGAGGGATTTTTATATTTAGTTAGTTGAAGTCCCTAAATTGAGACGTAAATGCCATCACCAGGAAGGCGACAAGTGCGAATCCTACCAAAAGCAGGACAAGATTCTCTACGTTATCGGGCTGACCGCGATGGGGGTTAACGATTGTTATATAATTTTGAGGCATCAGGGTGTGGTTTTGTTATTATAATAAAATATAAAGCAAGTTAAGTCAATGTCCTCAAAACCCTTGAAATAGTGTATTCTTTTGCCATATGAACGAATCTTCTCCGCAGGGAACCTTGCACCCGCTTACCATCATCACGAACGACATCGTCCGCATCTTCAGCGGTCTTGGATTCGAAGTTGCGACCGGTCCCGAAATGGAAACGGAATACTATAATTTCGATGCGTTGAACGTTCCAAAGGATCATCCTGCGCGCGACATGCAGGATACGTTCTGGGTCAAGAACGAACCGGGACGGGTCATGCGAACGCAGACATCGGGCGTGCAGGTCAGGTACATGCAGCAGATGAAGAAGGACGGAAAGGTTCCGCCGTTTGCAATCATCGTTCCGGGAAAAGTCTTCCGAAACGAGGCGACCGATGCCACGCACGAAGCCCAGTTCCATCAGATGGAAGGATTGCTGGTGGGAAGGAATATCTCGCTGGCAGACCTCAAGGGGACCCTTTTGGAATTCTTCAAGCAGTTTGTGGGACCCGAGGCGGACGTCCGTCTTCGCCCGTCATTCTTTCCGTTCGTCGAACCGGGCGTAGAAGTGGACGTGAAAATGATGCGCAACGGAGAAGAAAAATGGGTCGAGGTACTTGGTGCCGGTATGGTGCATCCCGAAGTTCTCAAGAATGCCGGCGTCGATCCCAAGGAATTTTCCGGGTTTGCATTTGGAATGGGCATTGACCGCCTGATGATGCTGAAGTATGGTGTTCCGGATGTACGCTTGTCGTATCAGGGTGATGTGAGACTTAACCAGTTTTAATCATGTTTCCAAACCTTAAAAAATTCCTTGCTGAGCTTGATTCCTTAAACCTTGAATTGGATGATTACCTTATTACTGGCGGCGGAACACTTGCCGCGCTTGGCATCCGTGACTGCAACGACCTTGACCTGCTAGTCCTTAACGAGACCGGCGAAGAACTGAAGCAGAAGTATCCCGACCGCTTTCACGCAGGAGACCATTGTGACAAGATAGTATTTCCCAACATAGAATTCATGTGGAACTTCAAAAATCCATTCCCGGGATATTCAGGAAAGGAACTGATGGATTCCGCAACTACTATTGAAGGGCGAAAATACCAGAACCTGGAAAGCATCAAGTTCTTCAAGGATAGGGAGGGGCGTGAGAAGGACTTAAAAGACTTAGAACTCATTGAAGCATATGAAAATCAGCTATAACTGGCTCCAATCGTATATCGAGGAACCGCTCCCGGAACCGAAGCAGCTTGCCGAGAAGATCATCTTCGGCGCTTTTGAGGTCGAGAATGCAGACGAACTTGAGACCCTCTCCACGATAGTGGAGAGGGTGGACGGTGTAAGCCGGCCGGGTGAGGTCGTCCTCGATATCAAGGTACTCCCAGATCGTGCGCACGATTGCTTGTCCCATTACGGCATGGCACGCGAGGTTGCCGGCCTGCTTTCCTTGACTCTGAAATCGCTCGAACACCGCCAGCACGAGAATGTCGACAGCGACGTCACAGTGTCACTTGAGACAGGTGTCTGTCGGCGATACATCGCACGAAAGATATTCGATGTGAAAGTCGGTCCGTCACCAAAGTGGCTTTCGGAGCGCCTGGAAGCGATTGGTCAAAGATCCATCAACAATATCGTCGATGCGACGAACTACATTATGTTCTCGCTCGGTCAGCCGATCCATGCGTTTGATTATGACAAGCTGGCAAGCGGCCACCTGATCGTGCGACAGGCGCGCGCTGACGAGGTTCTTACGACTCTTGATGGGAAGATTGTCGCACTGTCGGAAGACGTTGCTGTCATTGCCGATGAGCGTCACGCCTTGGCCATTGCCGGCGTAAAAGGCGGAACCATTGCTGAGGTGGACGAAGCCACGAAGAGTATCGTCATTGAGGTTGCGAACTTTGATCCCATTGCCGTGCGCAAAACGGCGAAGAAGCTCAATTTGCTCACTGATTCCGCAAAGCGCTTCGAGAACGAGCTGACACCTCACCTCGCCGAGAAAGCGATGCATATGGTCACGGATCTCATCGTGGACCTTACTGGCGGCCAGCCGTGCTTTCCTATTGATGAGTATCCGAATCCCGTTTCTCAACGATCGGTGTCGTTCACGGCGGCCGAAACAAACGCCACGCTGGGAACCGCCATCAGCCAAAGTGAAATGGAAACAATTCTGACCCGCTATGGTTATGAATTTGAAAATGAGGCAGGGATCTTCACTGCCATTGTTCCATTCGAGCGACTCGACATCACGGGCGCGCATGACATGGCTGAGGAGATCGGACGTGCGTATGGGTATGAAAAAATCACCGCACGAATTCCAAAGATCGATTTCGTGTCCGGGAAGAATGAAATATTTGAAAGAATAACCGCTATCAGGAATGATCTTGTTTCAAAAGGGTATCAAGAGGTCTATACCTATTCCTTTGCCAAAAAGGGCGACTTTGAAGTGGTTCGTGGTCCGGTAGGAAAATCGGCTTTGCGCAAGAATCTTGCCGACGGACTGGCGGCTTCCTACGACCTCAACCGACAAAACACCGATCTTCTTGGTCTTGCCGAAATGAAAATTTTTGAAATTGGCACGGTATTCCCCAAGACAGGCGAGGAGCTACGCGTTGCTTATGCCGACAAGAAGGGGATCACTGAAGTGAAAATTTCGGATTACCCCCTCGACGGAGCCACCCCCTCTTTTAGAGAGGGTGGCCGAAGGCCAGGTGTGTCTGAAACAGAGAAAGAGAAAGGAGGGTTCAAGATGTGGTCCGAATATCCGTTCACTTCGCGCGACATTGCGGTATGGGTTCCCGATACCAACCAGGCACGAGGAGATTTGATAAGCATTTTTATAAATTGCGGTCATGCGCTTATCAGAAACGCCATCCTCTTCGACCAGTTCAGGAAGGAAGGAAAGAACTCCCTAGCTTTCCGATTGGTGTTTCAATCATATGAACGCACACTTGTCAGCGACGAGGTGGACGCGATCATGGAAAATATCTATGCAGCCGTGAAAGAGAAGGGTTGGGAGGTGAGATAGTTGTCATTTGGATTATTTTGTGTTAGCTTAAAAACACAAATTAATAAACCATTAAAAATTAACGTCTATGGCTGCTCGAATCTCGGAAGAAGACCTTGGCGCATGCAGGGAGATTTTGGAAAGACACAGCATTACTGATTTTAGTATCGTAGATTTTGGCATCAAAGCTACCGTACCTGGACCGATTGAGGGATCAACAACCATGATCCACATCCTAAAGTTCGGTGATTCGCCAATTCATGGGATTGTAAAAACCCATGACGGCAAGTGTTCAGGCGAGATGCTGCCTAATCTAGCGGTCAACTTCTTTCTTCAAAGTAAATCAGCAATACGTGCAATTCAGAATTAAGTCTTGCTTCAAATTTAATAAAAAAGCCCCATTAATGGGGCTTTTTTATTTTACGATCCCATCCGCAATGCAGTTCGCGATGAGCGTCGTCATCCTCACGTCGCCATACGGGAACTTCCAATTTCGCTTGCTGCGTGATGCGCGGTAGATCGCCGTTTCCAGCTGTTCTCGAAACGTCTTCTTGTCCAGGTTCGGGTTTACCAGCACGTTTGCTCCGATGGCAACGGTTTCGGGACGGTTGGTGTGCGTCGCAATCGTGATGCAGGGCACTCCTAGAAAACAGGCCTCCTCCGCCAGCGTATTGGAATCCGTGATCACGTATTTTGCCAGGACCAATTTGCTGATGAAAGCAGGATACGATACGGATGTTGTGTGCATGGTCAAGTACCTGGATCGAGGCGCTTTCGGTCCGGTCGATTCCTGGTGGATGATGCATGTTGCCGTAATTTTCTTCTGCACGAGTGTTCGGTACAGTACCGGCATCAGCGACTTGCTTTCGAGGTTTTCCTTGCGATGGATCGATACCAGCACGACGCCTTTCTCGTCGCGACGGAAATGTTGTGCACGGAGCGTTTCGTGGATATGCCAGATCAAGGTGCTTCCTGAAACCGTAATGCGCTTTTCAGGGACGCCTTCGTTCAGCAGGTTCTGCTTGGCCGCTTCCGAAAAGCAGAACAAGGTCGTTGCCAGGTGGTCGGTAAGGATGTCGTTCTTTTCTTCGGGCGCATTAAAGTCGCCCAGGCGGAGTCCCGCACCGATTTTTGCCACCGCAACACCATCTTGCCGAGCGGCAAGACATGCCGATACGGCAACGGTCGTATCTCCAGACACCATGACCGTCCTTGCGCCCACCGCAGTCAGTTTCTTTTGGACGCCCTGGATAAGGGCATCGATAGAACCGGGCTTTCGGTTCTTGAACAGGTTCGGCAGGATCGAATGCATGATGCCTGATTTTTCAAGCATTTCGATCGCGTCCGGATCCTTCTTTTGGGGGATATACAGGATCATCGGGTTTTTTACCCGCCGGCGCAGTTCCGAAAGCACTGGAATGGCGCGCTGAAGCTCCGGGCGCGTCCCGACAACGCTTACGATGGTGTGGTTGAGTGAGGTTTCCATACTTGACTTATACCACGTTAATGCCTTTGAGTGGTATAAAAATAATTCTTAAACATAGATTATTAATAGTGTCTATTCATGTCAGGATACCCAATTGCTAGGATTAAGAAAAAATAAATATATGGAAAATCAAATTATTAAGAAATTGAAATCTATCTCTCTCACATCAAGAACGGAGAGACAGGAAGAATCTAATAGAAAGTTCCTTGAATTGGAAAGAGCCGAAGGGAACCGCAGCGAAAGGGAGGCTGAGGAAATCTGCAATACCTTGGACGAGAAGCTGCTTGAAGCGGCGAAAGGACCGGACACCTTCTATCATGTCATGCTGGCAAATTCCAGCAATGAATCCGAGCTTTCGCTTAGGCAAGTTCACGTACTCAGGATCCTAAGAGAACGTGGGTATCCCGTCACCATCATGACCAATGACCACAGCGAGGGCGGCGACGGGGAAACCTATCTGAGTCACATCACCATATCTTGGTAATCACATTCTTCACGGCCACCCTCAGTGGCCTTTTTGTTTATTTAAACTTATTCAGAACTTGATCAGGCAGTTGCTACTGTTTTTGTGCCTTGGAGCAATCCATGGCGTGAAGCCGTGACAGAGCGGTCGATTGCACCTGACTGATACCTAGGCGGACTTGCGAAAGGTCCCAAGGGTTCGAATCCCTTCGGCTCCGCAAAAAATAAAGTATTTATCAATTTCAGGGAATCGTTGCCTTGCAACCGTCGCTTGATTCAGATAACATACAGATACCTTACGCAAGTCTGGGTATCAAACACACAATCAGCTGCCTGCCGATTCGCAAAACCCCAACCCATCCTTCGTTCCACTACGGAGGGCAGGAAGGGGTTTTTGCGTGGGCCCCTTGCAAAAAATACAAAAATCTGTATAGTAGTACCACTATGACACACCTAAAAGCAACACTTCGAGGAAAGGACGAATCGCCAGCCGACCTCCGCGCAGCAGGAAACATCCTTGCGGTTATCTATGGAAAGGGAATTACCACCCCGATTTCGATTACCGTCAGCCGTGAAGACTTCAAGAAGGCCTGGGCAGCAGCAGGGTCGTCAACATCGGTAACCATTTCAGGTGCCGGCGAAGACCATGACTGCATCATCCATGACTACCAGATCGATCCTCAGACCGATCAGGTCATCCATGCCGACTTCCTCGTCCTCGACAAGAACACAAAAGTAACCGTTCATGTGGAACTCGAATTCACGGGAACCTCACCAGCCGTCAAGGCAGGACTCGGAATCCTCGAAAAGCCGCTTCACGCGCTTGAAATCGAGGCGCTTCCCGCGGACCTTCCTAAGTCGATCAGTGTCGACATCTCAGGACTCGAGACTGCTGGTGCAGCGATCCATGTAAAGGACCTCATCCTTCCGAAGGGCGTTGCCATCAAGGGACACGACGCGGACGACGTCGTCGCACTCATTTCTGCCATCAAGGACGAAGCAGAAGAAACCACACCGATCGACTTTGCTTCCATCGAAGTGGAAAAGAAGGGCAAGAAGGAAGAAGAAACACCTGCTGCAGAATAAGGATTTCTTATACCCAGTGCAAAAGACTACCTCTCGGGGTGGTTTTTTGATATACTACTCGTCATCATGCTGAAACGTATTCTGACGTCCTTCCTTATCGTCTCGCTCTTGTTCTCGGGCTTTTTGGGATGGTCTTTTTCGGCACAGGCCAACATGGACTGCTCGTCGTATGACCCCAATCAGACCTATGACAACGCGACCCTGAAAACACTTCTTGCGGCATGCCAGGCTGACATTGACGCGACCAGTGCGCAATTGAAGGCCCAGCAGGGCAAATCGTCGTCGCTCGCGAGCGACGTGGCACTCCTCAATTCCCTGATCAAGAAGGCCGCCCAGCAGATTTCCGTCAAGAACTCGATCATCGCAAAGCTCGGCAACCAGATCGATCAGAAGCAGCAGGTGATCGAAACCCTCTCGCAGAAGCTGTCCAACGAGAACGACTCGCTTGCCCAGATCCTTCGCAAGAAAAATGAGATCGACAACATGACGCTCACCGAAATGTTGCTGTCGAACAACCGCATCTCAGACTTTTTCCTCGACGTGGACAATTACGAGACCTTGAACAAGGCGCTTCAGGATTCCGTGAATACGGTCAAGGGGGTCAAGGACCAGACCACGGCCCAGAAGACCGACCTCCAGCAGCAACAGGAAGCGCAGAACACCCTCAAGCTCCAAATTGAGCAGCAACAGGCGCAGACTCAGGCAGAGCAGCAGGACAAGGCGGCACTCTTGGCATCGAGCAAGAACCAGGAGAAGACCTATCAGACCCTGCTTGCCCAGCGTCAGGCGCAGGCAGCCAAGATTTCCGCGGCACTCTTCAAGCTCGCCGGTGGGTCGAAGGCGATCCCGTTCGGCGATGCCTATACGTATGCTAAGGTTGCCTCCGAGAAGACCGGAGTCCGTCCGGCATTCATCCTTGCCATCCTCAAGCAGGAATCCAACCTCGGTGTTGATCAGGGCGGTTGTTACGTGACCGACCTTTCAAGCGGGGCAGGTGTCCGAGCAAGTACCGGCGTAGCCATCGCAACCGTGATGAAGGCTCCTCGTGACACGGTTCCATTCCAGACGATCCTTGCGGCGCTCGGATACTCGATTGCGACCACCCAGGTATCGTGTCCTGAAAAGGTCAGTGGTGCGTATATGGGGTACGGAGGTGCCATGGGACCGACCCAGTTCATCCCCTCGACTTGGATCCAACTGTCCAGCAGGATTGCAAATGCGCTTGGCGAGAAGGCGTCAAACCCGTGGGACCCGCAGGATGCGATCATGGCGACGGCGATCTTCATGAGCGATCTTGGTGCTACAGATCCTTCCGCGGAACGCACGGCAGCCTGCAAGTACTATTCGGGCCACGGATGTACCGGCTACGCCTCGTCCTACGGCAACTCGGTCATCAAGATCGAGACATCCATCCAGTCGGACATCAACGTAATCGATTCGGCCAGTCAGTAAGACAGAGGCCTTGATTATTAAAAAGCCTCGTGCTATAATCCTGCCACTTATATGAAAACCGACATTCATCCTAAAAACTACCGACTTGTGATCTTCAAGGACGCATCCAGTGATGCGCAGTTCCTTATTGGCTCAACGGTTGAGACCAAAGAGACCGCAAAGTGGACGGACGGCAAGGAATATCCGCTCTTCACGATCGAAATCTCAAGCAAGTCGCACCCGTTCTACACGGGAACCGACAAGGCCCTCGACGTCGCCGGACGAGCCGAAAAGTTCAAGGCCCGAGTTGCAAAGAAGACGGCGACAAAGAAGTAGCTGCCTTTCAGAAAAAGCCAATGGATGCATTCCAGCGGCTTTTTCTTGTATACTATGGGCATCTTTCAAACCTCTCCCCGCTCCTGACGGAGCGACCCTCTCCTCAATGAGGAGAGGGT
>CAIXMG010000078.1 GCA_903920485.1 uncultured bacterium | reverse complement strand
GTAATTTGAAAATGTCAGACCGATAGAAACGAACCGAAGAACAGTTGGTAGTCCTAATAGTTTAGGCAATTCTTCAAAAGAAGCCTTTATTCTTCGTATGGCAATACCTTGATTTTTAGCATGTGATTCGGCAACATCAAGGAAATGGTCGCTTATGTCTACAGGAATATAAGTAAACGTCTTTCCTTGTTTCTTTAGTTCATCAAAAAGAAACTGCTCTTTATGTTCAGTGCCTGGACCGAGATCAATATATTCAAAATGATCAGGAAGCATGTCGGCGACGTTCTTTGCGATTGATTGCAGATATTCATGTTCTGGCTTTGTCACCAGTTTGAAATAGGGAGTGTCTACTTCTTGGAGTTGTTCATATACTTCAGCTCCAGATGAAATATAAATCAAAAGTGAATCAGAATAATCCCAAACACCGTCTGAAATTTTTCTAAGTGATTTGAATGCTCTATTTCTGAACCATTCCTGATTGTATTTTTCAGTTTCCATACAGATATTATGTCACAAAAACTACTTCTTCGTCTCTAAAAAGACTAAGAATACAGGGCTAGCACGACATGCTTTTTAACAACATATCTCGTGCTACCTGTCAATGGCGGAGGATAGGAGATTCGAACTCCTGGTGGTGTAACCCACACCCGCTTTCCAAGCGAGCGCACTAGACCGCTATGCGAATCCTCCAAAAAATAGAGAGCGTCCATGCGCGACCATATTTTTTGAGAGTGCATATCAAGGAGCGTAAGCGACTATGATATGCCTCCGATGGACCTTATCCTAGCACAAAATGCCAAAAATGCGATATACTGTCGCGTATGAGTTTTCTTTTTGTGATCCTCCTGTTTCTGATGGGAATGGTGGCCGGTATCTGCGTCGCGCTTCCGTACGGACCAGTCGGTTTTCTTATCATTCGCCGGTTTTACCTGTTCGGGATGAAGTCGGGCATGTATTCCGCGCTCGGCATGGCGCTGTCGGATGGATTCTACGCGATCGTCGTCGGGTTCGGACTGCACGGCATCCTTCATTTCGTGAAGGCGTACACGCTCTACGGCGAACTTGCGCTCGGGATACTCTTGGTCTTCATCGGGGTCAATTCCATGAAGAAGAAGCTCGAGCTCCAGGTCGACGAGGAGATGAAGCATCCGACGCGCGACATCGCCTCGACGTTCTTCATCAACATCCTCAACCCAAGCCTGATCGTGTGGTTCGCGTTGGCGTTCGAGATTTTCGCGCATATCGGCCATCGACACATCGACAAGGTCGGCACCGCGGTATCGATCGCGGGGATCGTCGCGGGATCCTGCTTCCTATGGTTCCTGATCGGGCAGGGGATCTGGTTCCTCAGGCGACGTAATCGCGATGAATTGGTGCAGAGGATCAATTACATCACAGGCGGTATCATCACGCTGTTGGGAGTAGGCATCCTGCTGCTTACCGTGGTAAAATTCCTGTAATGGAAAAGATTATCAAAACCGATGAGGAGTGGAAGAAGATCCTGACGCCCGAGAGGAGTACCGAGTTCTTCGCGTAAAGGGAACTGAGGCACCGTTTACCGGCGAGTACGACGAGAAGTTTGAAGAGGGAACCTATGTCTGTGCCGCGTGTGGACTCGAACTGTTTGATTCCGAACGCAAGTTCGATTCAGGCTGCGGATGGCCTGCCTTCGACAAGGCTCGCGAGGGAACGGTGGAACTCACCGAAGACTTCAGCCACGGCATGCATCGTGTGGAAGCAACGTGCACCCGATGTGGCGGACATCTTGGGCACCTATTTCCCGACGGACCGAAAGGGGAACTGAAACCGGGAGTGATCTCAACGGGGAATCGGTTCTGCATCAATTCCGTGAGCATGAAGTTCGTTCCCAAAAGCAAGTAGCACTTGCTTTTTGTAATGCATATGACATAGTCAGGCTAATTGTTTCACAAAATCAAAACATCATGAAAAAACTCAATATTATCCTTCTTGCAACCCTGTTGCTCGCCCCCAAGATCTTTTTCGCTCAAGGCCTGCCCATTGCCCCAAAAGCCTGCGACTCGACCCTTGAAGAGGACATTGCGCGTGCCTATCTGGCGGCCAAGGACGACACATCGGATGCTGCCAGGGAACTGCTGGCACAATCCTACGGTGCACCCTTGAGCATTTCAAACGTTACCATCGTCGAAAACGGTGTCGAGAGGAACATCATGCTCGTAACTGCGATCGATACGTTTCCCGAAATCTCGAGCGTCTCTCCCGGAATGTCATGGCCCAACGCTGACAGGGGTTGCCCGACCCTGATGGTTGCCATAAGGGATGAGAAGGCCAACCGTGGTGACATCGTGATCCGTCTGATTTACCAGAAAGAATGATGGTGAAAAAAGAAAAGAAAAGTCCCCTTGCAAGGGGACTTTTTGTTTGAGGCTATTACACCGTCGGTGTCGTTGTGGGCGTAGCAGCTTCTTCCTTCTTCGGCATCCATCGCATGACGAACTTCAGGGCGACGAAGACGGACAGCGCGATGATGAGGAAGTTCACGATGGCTGTGATGAAGTTCCCGATATGGATCGGACCGATCACGATTTTCGAAAAGTCCGGCTTGCCGAACGCCCAGGCGATCGCCTGCATGATGATGTCGTTGACCAGCGAGGTTATAACGGCATTGAAGGCCGTACCGATCACGATGCCGATCGCCAGATCGATCACGTTTCCCTGAAAGGCGAAGGTCTTGAATTCCTGAAGGAAAGTGGCGGCCTTTCCTGTGGTTTTCTTCTTGAGGTCGTCCATAAATAAAAAGTAAATTATCTGATACCATGGGAGTATATGACAGTCGATCAGAAAAAGAAAGCCTTATTTAAGAAGCTGGTCTGGGATTTTTATGCCGACAATCAGCGGAACGCCTTGCCGTGGCGCAAGAAGATCACTCCTTACAAAGTCTGGGTTTCGGAGATCATGCTTCAGCAGACGCAGGTGGATCGCGTGGTGAATTTCTTCAATGCGTGGATGAAGTGGTTTCCGACGATCGGGGACTTGGCCAAAGCACCGCAAACGGATGTATTGCGATTGTGGAAGGGGCTGGGATACAACTCGCGGGCTTTGCGCATGAAAAAGGCAGCCGAGGTCGTGGTCAAGGAGTACGGTGGGAAATTTCCCAAAAAATTCGACGACATCCTTTCGTTGCCAGGAATCGGTCCCTATACCGCCGGAGCGATCACGGCATTCGCGTACAACGAACCGGTGTCGTTTATCGAAACGAATATCAGAAGGGTGTACTTGCATCACTTTTTTCAACACCCCCAACCCCCTCTAAAAGAGGGGACGTTCGGAACCCCCTCTTTTAGAGAGGGGCAGGGGGGTGTCTTGATTCATGATAAAGAAATCATGTCGATCATCGAAGAGACCCTTGATCACGAACATCCTCGTGAATGGTACTGGGCACTGATGGACTACGGATCGCATTTGGGCAAGACGATTCCCAATCCAAACCGCAAAAGCCGCCATTACACCAAGCAATCCACGTTCAAGGGAAGTGATCGGCAGATGCGCGGACGGATCCTTGCGGTCCTTCTTGAAAATAAAAAAATCTCCCTTGAGACGTTGAGGGAAAAACTTGCCGATCTGACAATCGATGTTGATCGGATCGAGCAGATTGTTTCGGCAATGGAAACTGAAGGGTTTCTTGAGATCAAGAAGGGAATGGTCCGATTAAAAAAGTAAACCCTTCCGTTGGTACGAAAGGGTTTTTCTTTTTAAGTTTTTTGCGTGGGTTACGCGGTTGCGGGTATTTCTTTTGACTGCGGTTGGGTTCTTGCCGCTGTCTCCTGATGTCCCCCTATCTCCGTCCTCATTTTTTCAAAGAGGATTTGCCATTCCATCTGGACGTTTGTGTCCACCTTCAGGCTTTTCGCCTTTGTCTTTGCACGAACGAAGGCCTTGTTTTCTTCGCTCAGCGTTGCTGTCTCAAGGGGATGTCCTGTCATTGCGAGAATATTATAAATAACCGTTTCCCATTTCTCAGGTTTCAGAGTGGATGCCTTGGATAGGATCTCAGGCAGGTACATCTGATTGCTGATCATGAGGGACATGATGTCCTTCCTGAATTCCCTGTCCTCCGGTTGGCCGGTAGCGATAAGGTTAAAAATACTTTTGAAGACCTCGGTCTTCGCTGCTGGTGACTTTTGAGCGCTCATGTTGAGTTTTTTGGTTTATGAAATTGTGAGACTTACGATTATACATATAATAAAAACACTGTCAAACAACAGTACCTGTGGATTTTGCTATAATAGGCCCATGACCCACGACCCGGCAATTTTTTTGGAAAAATACAAGGCCCTGAACACGGCCCAGAAGAAGGCCGTCGACACCCTTGACGGCCCCGTCATGGTCGTGGCAGGTCCCGGAACCGGGAAGACGCAGGTGCTGGCACTTCGCATTGCGAACATTTTGATCAAGACTGACACGTCGCCATCGGGAATCCTATGCCTTACCTTTACTCGGTCGGGAGTTTCCGCGATGCGCGAGCGACTCGAAACGTACATCGGAACGACTGCGCGCCATGTGAAAATTTCCACCTTCCACGGATTTGCAGGTGAACTGGTCGAGAAGCATTTCCACCTGCTTGATTTCGCGCATGTCCCGGAACTGCTGGACGATACCAGCGCCGTCGCCTTGGTGGACGACCTGCTTCAGAACGGCGACTGGGAATACCTACGTCCGCGTACCGATCCCTCAAAATATTTCCATGATCTGAAAAGCCTCATCTCGTTGCTGAAGCGCGAACGCATGTCGCCGGCGTATTTTTTGGCGCAGGTCGAGAACGAGATCTCGGTGCTTCAGAACGACCCCGACAGCATCTCGTCACGGGGTGCGACGAAGGGGCAGTTGAAAAAGGAGGTCGAGAAGCAGATCGAGAGCCTGAATCGCAGCAAGGAAGTCGTCGCGTTTTACGAGCAGTACGAGGTCATGAAGCGCGACCGAAGCCTGATGGACTACGATGACGTGTTGGAATATGCGGTGAAGCTTGCCGAAGAATACGAGGACGTGCGTGCTGATATTCGTGAGAATTATCAGTATGTCCTGGTCGACGAGCACCAGGATTCATCGGGGGTGCAGAACGGGTTCCTTAAAGCCGTATGGTCGGACGTCGAACGCCCTGACCTGTTTGTCGTGGGCGACGACCGCCAGCTGATCTACGGATTTTCGGGTGCGAACCTTGACTACTTTACGGACTTCAAAACCGCATTCGGAACCGCGGAACTCATTACGCTTACTGAAAATTACCGTTCGACGTCGCCGATCCTTTCGCTTGCGGACGACCTGCTGAAAAGTTCCGTGACGAACGAGTCGCTTAACAGCAATCGAAAAGGAACGGACCAGGTCGTGCTTGCCCAGTATCGGTACGGTCGTGACGAGATCATCGGCGCAGCACTCCATTTCAAGAAGCTGATCGCATCCGGCATTCCTGCCAGCGAATGCGCGCTCCTGGTGCCGAAGAACCGCCATGTACGAAGCGCGGTTTCGATATTGAAATCCCTGGGTCTTCCGGTGGTGTCCGAGCAGGGGATGTCGCTGCTTGAGCTTCCTGAAACGGCTGCATTTCTGCGTATCCTCAGCATTATTGCGCAACCGTTCGACGGCGTGCTTCTTGCCGAGGCGGTTCTGGATGAGGGAAGTCACGTTGAACCTCTCGAGGCGCACAAGTTTCTAAAGAGCCTCAAGAAGTCGGACCAGATGACGCTGGACGATCTGGTGAACTACGGAAGTGAAGATGGACTCTTTGCGGGGGAACATGCCGTTGCGAAATTTGGTCAGAAATTAAAGGCGTGGGTGAACGCATTGTCGCATGAACGCGTGTCACATACGGTGAGCATTATTGGGAATGAATTTCTTATTGATCAATCTGCTGATCATGAAAGCCTTCTTAGGAATGTCGAAGTCGCAAGAAGCTTTATTGTTGCCGCAGGTGCCTGGGAGGAAAAAAACCAAACGGGATCGTTGGCGGATTTCATCAAGTACTTCACCCGATTGAATACGTACGGCAATCACATCGAAGTGGCTCGAATCGGCGCGCATGATGGTGTAAATGTCATGACGCTGCACAAGTCGAAGGGGCTTGAGTACGAGCAGGTATGGGTTGCGCACCTGAACGAGGAGGTCTTCATGGCCGAAAAGCACGGAGCGTTCGCGCTTCCCGAAATGGTCAAGGAAAAGGTGAAGGAGCGCGACCTGCTGACCGCGAAAAGGGAGCTGTACGTCGCCATCACGCGAGCGAAGAAGTACTGCACCTTGAGTTATGCGGAAAAGCGCGACAACGGTAGCGACCTTGCGGTTGCCGAGATCATCGAAGACCTGCCGGCGTCTCATTTCGTGAAAAGGACGGCCGAAGAAACGGAGAAAGACATCATCTCCGATGATGTCAGGAACTATGCGCCGAAGCCTGCGGCTTCGGCGCCGGGAGACCTGATTGCTGACATTCGGCAACTGGTGCGTGAGCGTTTTACGGAAACAAAAATCTCCGTCTCGATGCTCAACAACTTCTTCGAATGCCCGTGGAAATGGTATTTCAGAAATTTTCTCAAGTTGCCCGAACCGAAGGGCGTATCGCTGGCGCTCGGGTCGGCGGTGCACAGCACGATCGAATACATCCTCAAGGAAAAGAACTTGCCCAAAGAAGCGGTACTTAAGGAATGCATTATTCGTTCGCTGGAACACGAAGGCATCTATGAAAAGAAAGACTTGGCGCGACTTGCCAAGGATGCCTTTGCCGCAGTAACCACCTGGGTTGAAGGATATTACAAAGACTTGGCAAGTGATCGCGTGTCCGAACGAAGCGTCAGTTACCGCGACAAGGCATTTCCGGACCTCACGATGTACGGGAAGATCGACCTTACAGAACGGTTTCCCGATGGCACGATTACCATTACCGATTTCAAGACGGGGTCAAGCAAGACGCCGGGCATGATCGAAAAGATCGACGACGAGGGCCGGTTGTCCGACTACGCTCGTCAGCTGGCGATGTATTCGTATCTGATCCGCGGTGCAGAAGGGAAGGAAGTTTCGGAATCACGACTCTTGTTTCTTGAGGAAGACCTGAAGCAAAAAAATGCTCTTTATCGCACACACATCGATGACGAGCACATCGAACTTCTGGTTCGCGACATTTCAGATTATCAAGATCTGTTGTCATCTGGTGAATGGACCAGTCGTCCGTGCAGCAATACTTCGTATGGAAAAGGCGAATGCGAATACTGCAAGAGGATGGAAAAGTTTCTGGCGAAATAAAAAGAACGGCCGTGAGGTCGCTCTTTTTATTAAGTTGTAAGGCGTCATGTCATGAACGATGGTTGGCCACGTGTTGCCCTAAGAATCTTTCAGCAAGTAATAATATAAGAAAGATTACGCCTGCCATGAACCATTCTTCAGGTTCGGAAGGGGATTTCATATCCACGTCGAGCATGTATTTAATCCAGAAAATCTGAATTACTGCAGCTATAAGTCCCGTAGAGAGAATGGCTATCCTCAAGAGCTGCCTCATGAATGCCTTTTGCTCGTCGTCTACCAACTCCTTGCCCCACCACATGTTATAGGATTTCATTTGGTATCCCTTGATGCTTCTTTCAAAAAAACTCAAAGTAACCAGGATTGCTCCCATGGCAGGGACAAAAGGGGCAGGGGTTTTTGAGAAAAATAACAAAAAAAGAGCGGTGAAGCGAAAACGCTGAAAATGAAGACAAAGGCGCGCAGGATGACAGCGACAATGGAAGAAGTGTAGCTTAGCGGATGACTCAATTGATTGTTCATCAGTATTGTTTTTAAGGGGTTTCGAAAATAATTTTCTGTCTTGCTTGCAGAATATCACAAATCGGCAGTTCGTCAATTCCATCATAAATGCCGTCCGGAGAATTCCGAACGGCATTTTTTGAGTTGTAGGATCTTAGAGAAGTTCGAAAGCAAATCCCTGATCTTCCTTGTCGTTGCTTTTCGTGGCATGGAGTCTTGCATATCCGTCCCATGCCTTGTTTACGGTTTCCACAAATTTGGGAACTTCTTCTGTTGGATGATCCCCAAAACGGAAGAGCGGTATGCCGAAACGGGAAGAGAGGTCTCCCTGGAAGTCGCCGTCCTCGATGGTGATGCTTTTTGCGACAACATTGTGGATGTTGTCCGAGGCATACTCTGTCAGGAACTTTTTTTCCATCGTAAGTTTTGACGTTTCGAGCTTCTCGAGGAGCACGTGCAGGATAGGGGTTGCGACCTTCAGTTGATAGTTGAAGATCTCTTTGTCGAGGGCCTCGCGAACCGGCTTCTGTACTTCGGTGACGCCGATTACGCAATAGAGTGCGGCTTGCCTATCCTCGGGAAGCCCAAATTTCTTAATAAGACTAATCAAATTTTCCATTATTCCTTTTTTGATCCTTAATACAAATACCTCCGGTTAGGGCAGGATTTGTCGTAACGATACCATGAAATATCTACCACTGTCAATGGACCATCCTTGCTATACTTACCCCACATGCCAACCAAAAAACTTGCCAAGAAAAAAGAAAAAAACCGTTGTTCGTGGGTGGGAAGTGATCCGCAGATGCAGGTGTACCACGATACTGTTTGGGGTCGTCCGAAAAAAGACGATATTGAAATTTTCGAGGCGCTGGTACTTGATACTAATCAAGCAGGTCTTTCGTGGAAATGTATTCTTCATAAGCGCGATAATTTCGCAAAAGCATTCCATAACTTTGATCCCAAGAAAGTATCCAAGATGACCAACAAAGACGTCGAACGACTTATGCAAAATACTGGTATCATCCGTCATCGCGGAAAGATTACAGGAACGATTAACAATGCAAAATTATTTCTAGGTATTCAAAAAGAATACGGCACCTTTTCAAAATACATCTGGAGCTTTACCGGTGGTAAGACGATCGTGGGGAAGCCTCGAAGCATTGCGGATTACCACACCCACACCGCCGAATCCGACGCGATGAGCAAGGATCTGAAAAAACGAGGCTTCATCTTCACGGGATCCACGATCTGCTATGCCTTTATGCAGGGTATCGGGATGGTTGACGACCATGCGCAAGGGTGTTTTTTGGCCCATAGATAAGCCTTTTGGTCAATTGTTCCAAGGGGCTTTTTCGTGCTACAACAGGGCTAGATATTCGGCCCTATTTTTTACATTTACAATTAAATTTAACACAATGGCAGCACAAAAGCAGATCACCAAGACCGAGCTCAATGAGCTCAAGAAGTGTCGTGAGGCACTTGATAAGGCGATAAAGACCAAGATCGGTTCGTCGCATAACAAGGGCGAGGCCTTCAGCATTTCTTCTGCAGGGCAAGATGAGTTCAAGCTCATTCTTACCCTCAGAATCCAATTTGCGGCACTTCTGTCTTTCGTGGATGGATTTACTCGCGAATACGGAATTACTTCTGATGTTGCCCCTAATCACAGAACCGTTACATTTGATTTCGGTATTTGGGTGAAGAAGCAGCCTGCAGTGATGAATGAACTTAACAAAGAAAACGTTCAACCTACAATCCGAAAGGCTACGTCAGTAAAAGTGTCGGCATCTGGTTCCAAAGAGGACAAAGATCGGGCAAAATATGAAACGCTCCTTAATGGCGTAAAGGATGCTTTAAGTGGGATACCTGGACTTGATCTCGACAAGCCTTATGTTCTCAGAAGGCATGAGGAATCAAAAGCTGTCGCGGCGGTACGTCTCAGAGACCCCTACAAGAGGAACAAGGCCTTCTTCGAACTGGAGAAAGGCGGTTATCATTTATCTGTTCTGGGAGACGACGTGCTTTGCTCAAAGGATCAGGACGCTATCGAAAGTCTTCCTTCCCACCAGAAGGTTCAGACGGCAATTAAAAACTGCCGTAAATGGATGGACTCTCTGAATATATGGATTATGTCCAATAACCTGAAGGCGACGGTCACCACCCATCCTTTGGCTATCGTTTTTGCGAACTATTCTACCTTCGCCGAGATCTCCTATACAGAAAACATCAAGTCATTGATGTCATGTCTTAAGGAGAATAAGGTGGTGACTGAGAACAACGGGCGCGTATTGCGTTTCAAGCTCAACCAGAGGATCATCGCCACCCCTTTCTTTCACATCAAGGTGAGCGCGGAGATCGGAGGCGAAGCGGCGCCGGTTTTCGGGGCTATTCCTGACGAGCATGGCAACATGGTCCACTTTTCAAAAGACTACAAGAAGTTCCACTTCTTCGATTTTAATCGCAAGCCGAGCCAAAAGCATGTTGATTACATCGGTGGCCTTATTGACGAGGCGGGCAATATCAGCACGCTTACCATTATCGAGACGGACTGCATTGACGGTGTCATGCGGTATTATATCGCTGACGGCCAACATCGCTACATGGCTCTTGAAGCTCGGATGCTCCCGCTGGCTTACTTCGTAATCAGGGTGAACACCAAGGCGGAGATCGTAAGGATCATTGCCATGCTTAACAACTCAAGCAGGAAATGGCAGACCAAGGATTACCTGCATGCTTGGGCAAGCCTGGAAATGCCTCTGTATGCCGACATCAAAAAATGGGCTGTCGAGAAAAAGATGGGATACTCGCTAATCCTGGAAGCATTTTCAGGAATGGAGGCAGGTTCCGCCATGGAGCTTTTCAAGACGGGCAGGTTTATGCCGGATGAGGAGTTCTATCAGGACGGTCTTGTCCAGCTGGATCGCATCGAGAAGCTGAAGGCCAGTATGCCTAAAACCACCATGACGGTACAGCGGGGACTTCTCAAGTTCCTGCGCAAGCAGAAAAAATTTGACATTGAGAAGATGTCCATGAAACTCAAGGCGTCACGTCATGACCTGCAGTTCAGCTCCAGCGATACGCTTGCGGGCATCGAAGGCAAGTTTGCCGGACTCTACGCCGCAGCCGCTTAAAACTACAGACACTTCAACAAAAGCCGGGTTTTCATGCCCGGCTTTTTTCGTGATACAATACGTCAATATGGAAACAAAAAAGATCAAGGTAGGTATTAATGGATTTGGACGCATCGGACGTGCCTTTTTGAAGCAGGCATGGGAGCGGTCTGATATCGAGATTGTCGGCATTAACGACCTGGGATCATTGGAATCCTTGGCATACCTGCTTAGGCATGACACCGTTTACCGAAACTGGGGGCATGACGTTGTGATCAGCGGAGCGAACCTCGTCATCGACGGCAAGACCATTCCCGTGTTCGCGGTAAAGGATCCGGCGATGATCCCATGGGCAAGCGTAAATGCGGATGTCGTCATCGAATCGACGGGGTTGTTTACGACGTATGACAAGGCGGCGGCGCACCTGAAGGGCGGTGCAAAACGCGTGGTGATCACGGCTCCTGCAAAAGCGGGGGATGATGCCGGTGTTGCCGGAGAAACCATCCTGATCGGCGTGAACGAAGAAAAATTCGGTGTCTGCGAAGTCACCAGCAACGCGTCATGCACGACGAACGCGTCGTCACCGTTGGTGGGAATCCTCGATGAGGCGATTGGTATTGAGAAAGCGGTTCTTTCGACAACGCACGGATACACCGCGTCACAAGCCTTGGTTGATGGTCCCAGCAAGAAGGACTTGCGAGAGGGTCGCGCGGCTGCCCAGAACATCGTTCCTGCGGCAACGGGTGCTGCGATCGCGGTTGCCGAAGCATACCCGAAGCTCATCGGACTCTTTGACGGAATCTCGCTTCGAGTTCCCGTACCGGCAGGATCGATCACGGACGTTACGTTTATTTCAAAGCGACCAACCACGGTTGAGGAGGTAAACAACGCCCTGATCGCCGCCGCAGGCACCGATCGATGGAAGAGCGTCTTCGCGACGACTGACGAGCCGTTGGTGTCATCCGACATTCTTGGAAATACTCACGCATCAATTGCTGATCTTGCGCTGACGCGAGTCATCGGCGGAAACCTCGTCAAAGTCATGGCGTGGTACGACAACGAGTGGGGATATACCCATTCACTGGTTGAGCATGCCGTGAAGACGGGGCTGAGCATTAAGTAAATCACGAAAGCCCCAAGGGGGCTTTTTTGGTCAGTAGAATAGTGCTACTATGCCGATATGGAAGGCATAAATCCGGGGAAGAAAATTGAAAATAAGGAGCGGGTTAAGACAATCGAGATAGAAATCGAGGGCGTTAAGTATCCAGTGGAGTGCATTTCATACGACTTCGAGTATCCGAAGAACGTCCAGGAGGAGACAGGGATTTTGGGGTATGAGAGGACGAAGATTTCAAGCGGAGTCATTTCTGATTTCGCGAAAAAATTTTATCAAAACAAATATGCTGTCAATATAGAAGATTACGGGTTTCAAAGTATTGAATCAATTGACGAGTTCACTAAAGCAAATGAAAAGAGAATGGAATCGATGCCCAAAACTGACAGGGGCGTTTACGTTGACGGCTATTTGAAAAGCGGCCAGTTTAAAATTGATGAAGCGTTAAGTAAGCTCGACCGATGGGTTTTGAGAGAACTTGCCTATTCTTTGTCGGGTGGTGAGTATCCAAACAAGTGCTTTACTCATGAAATGGGGGCAGATCACAAGGGTTCAAAACAGGAGGAATATCGCGAAAATTTCAAGGACAGTAAATTTTTCCTCCAAAAAATCTACGATCTAGATTACATCAAGGACCAGAAGGATCGACGTGCGACCAAGATATTCGACATGGCAAACGTGGGAGGCTATGAAAGCAAGTCCCATGTTACAGTTTTTGACAAACAAACAGGGGAGAAAGTGAGCCCAGGTGACTACATCCAGATAGGTGACCTCGGCAAGAAGGAATACTATGAAGGTATTAAGAGCGGGAAAATGTTCGCATGTACGCCCGATTCGGGACTGAACGTCGAAACAGGTGATATCTTCTTCAAGCACCACTTTAAACTTGGTAACAAAAATCCCTCCTTTGGCTTTCCAATGGACGAGGGCTCGTTTATGTATAAGTATTTGTACAAGTCTCTTGATGTGTACGTGAATAAATTAAAGGGGGTCGATTTTAAAAAATTCAGTGCTACAGGATCTGGGATAGGTGCGATCCTGCAGGAGCTTATCCTAAGCAGCCCAGAAATACAGAAAGACGTATTTTTTGCCCATGAATTTACGAACGGAAAAGTCGTCTTGAATTCCGTTGATCGTGACCCCAAGACGGTAGAAACTGGCAATAATATTATCCACGAAATTGAAAGCGAGCTCGGGGTCGATTTTGATAATTTTCTTGAAAATGGAAAAGAGAAGATTGCCAAGCGACCCGCCAACGCAAGGGCCATCGGCGAGTATGAGCTTCGACTACCAATCTTTATTGGGTCAGATGAACTTCCGCAGTTGGAATGGGGTCACGCAAAATACGCCCACTACATGAACGAGAAAGGGTTAAACTTCTTCAAGTTCAAGCACGCCGACCACTTGCCAACGAAGACGTCTCCGCAGCAGGTTTAAGTCCTTAAAAAGTTCGGTTACTTGCCCCATCTTCGCTAAAGCTTCGACGTGCTAGACAAAATAACGCTCTTGTGCTACTATGCAGGAGCGTTATTTTTCTCTTTATTTTCTGGCTTGTTCTGCCCATTCATTGGGGAACGCCGGTCAGAGCCCTGGGGCTACGGTCCCAAATTATTACTTGAGGGGCAAGATGACGACACTAACTGTCGCTTTTTGCGACTCAATATATTATGTTCAGCAAATCAACAGGACCCAAGGGTTCTTTTAGCAGCGGCCCGCGATCATCATCGCGGCCAGCCCCTTCGCGTTCCAGCGGAGGATTCGGTACTCGACCGGTAAGCGTCATGGATCGTCACATGCGTGATTCAGGTTCCAGTCGAGGCGGGCGAGGCGGAGGATTCGGATCGCGGCCTTCATCAGGAGGACGTGGCGGCTTTGGTGGCGGTGGACGCGGAGGCGGACGAAAGTTCGCCGGCGAGCACATTGACATCTCAAAATTCGTCAACCGAGCGACCACCGTCGTCGAGGAAATCTACACTCCCAAGCACACGTTTGCCGACTTCAAGGTTGACGCACGCCTGAAGGAGAACATCGTCCGAAAGGGATTCGTGATCCCAAGCCCAATCCAGGACCAGGCCATTCCTAATGCCCTTGATGGACGAGACCTTATCGGTCTTGCCAACACGGGAACGGGGAAGACGGCTGCGTTTCTTATTCCTACCCTCAACAAGATCATCAAGGATCCTGCCCACAAGGCGATCATCATCACCCCGACGCGAGAACTGGCCATCCAGATCCAGAAGGAGTGCATGGAACTTGCCAAGGGACTTGCGATCTTCAACGTGACCTGCGTCGGTGGAGCACCCATCCGTCCGCAGATCATGAGCCTTTCGCGAAAGCACAACATCATCATCGGAACGCCGGGACGTCTGAAGGACCTCTTCGAGCAGAAGAAATTGGTTCTTGAGGACGTGAAAACAGTCATCCTCGACGAGGCCGACCGAATGCTCGACATGGGATTCATCGACGACGTGAAGTATTTCCTCCGGCACATTCCCCAGGAACGCCAGATGCTGCTCTTCTCGGCAACGATGGCACCGGCGATCGAGTCATTGGTCCACAGCTTCCTCACCAATCCGGTGAAGATCTCGGTGAAGACGCGCGACACGTCGAAGAACGTCGACCAGGACGTGATCCGCGTTGCGGACAAGTCAAAGAAGCTGGACGTCCTCTGCGAGATGCTGACCTCTCCCGATTTCTCAAAGGTGTTGATCTTTGCGGAAACCAAGCGGTCAGTTGACCGATTGGAGAAGGACCTCATCATGCGACGTTTCCGAGCGGAGGCGATCCACGGTGACAAGCGACACAACGAGCGACAGCGCGCGTTGGCAGCGTTCTCGACGGGGAAGAACCAGATCCTGATCGCGACCGACGTGGCGGCTCGAGGACTCGACATCTCGGACGTCACTCACGTGATCAACTTCGAGATTCCTCAGTCATACGA
The DNA here is from genome assembly GCA_903920485.1 of uncultured bacterium. GTDB lineage: Bacteria > Patescibacteriota > Minisyncoccia > Phycocordibacterales > UBA1006 > CAIXMG01. The sequence continues at coordinate 4,511 of CAIXMG010000078.1, read as the reverse complement.
CACCTACGTTCACCGAATCGGCCGAACAGGACGAGCGAACAAGAAGGGGATTGCGTTGACATTCGTGTAACCTCACCCGTCTTGCCTATGGCAAGCCACCCTCTCCACTATCGTGGAGAGGGGCAACCAACCTTCTCGCAAGAGGGGTTTTTTGGTATAATGAACCCATGAAAATCCATTTCGGAACCGACCATGCCGGCTTTGCACTTAAAGAGAAATTGAAATCATATGTTGAATCACTCGGTCACGAGGTTGTTGATCATGGTGCTTTCGAGTATCACGCAACGGATGATTATCCAGACTTCGTTACGCCTGCCGCCGAAGCGGTCGGCGTTGACCCGAATTCGATGGGAATTATTTTGGGCGGTTCAGGCGAAGGCGAGGCGATGGATGCCAACCGCATCCAGGACGTTCGTGCAACGGCTTATTATGGCGGGAACTTGGACATCGTGCGGTTGGGACGTCAGCACAACGATGCGAACATTCTTTCACTCGGGGCGCGATTTGTGACCGAAGACGAAGCAAAAGAAGCGGTCAAAGTGTTTCTCGAAACACCGTTTTCGGGAGAGAAACGACATGAGCGGAGGATTGACAAGCTGGGATAATGATTATGCTGGTTATCTATTACCTCACCATCATATTCGGAATTCTCATGTCCGTCGGGCATTTTCCGCAAGCCTATACGATGTTTAGAAACAAGACGGGGAACAACGTCTCGCTTCTTACCTATGGCGTGTTCGCACTGGGAACAACCGTATGGCTGATCTACGGCATCAGCCGGATGGAAACGCCGATCATCGCATCTTATGCGCCGGGTGTGATCGGATCATGGCTTGTGGTATTCTTGAGATTGTATTACGGAGATAAAAAAGTATGAACCACATCATTCCGGCAATCCTGCCAAAAGTCCAATCTGAGCTGAACCAGAAAGCCAAGAGTGTTCTTGGGCTTGTTTCGCATGTGCAAGTCGATGTCTGCGACGGGAAATTTGTCCCTACAAAAACTGCTTTTAAGGAACTGCCGTTTCTTGATGAGATAGAATATGAACTTGACCTGATGATCGATCAACCGGAAAACAGGATTGAGGAATTCATTGAGCTCCAGCCGGCGCGCATCATTATCCATTTGGAATCCGTTCAGGATCATCCGAAGCTTTTTCTTGCACTTGAAAACGTAAAAGGGATTATCGAGACTGGCCTTTCTATTTCAAACGACACGGACAATACGCTCCTTGAAAAATATATCGAGGACTGCGACTTCATCCAGCTGATGGGAATTGCCAAGATCGGTTCCCAAGGGCAGGAATTTGATGAACGAGTCCTTGCCAAAATTTCCTATTTCAGTCGCATGTATCCCGGCCTGCCGATTTCCATCGACGGTTCTGTAAACGCTGATACTATCGTGCGGCTGTTTGAGGCCGGCGCGACGCGCTTCGTTTGCGGTTCGTCGGTGTTTACCGGGAATGAGAAGGAGAATATCGAAACGTTGGAATCGTTGATACAAGAAGAAATCTAATTTAAAAACTATTCATGAAGATTTACATCGCGGCACGTCATGCCCTCAAAAAAGAGATCGCAGAAGTATACGAGCTTCTTGAATTAAGGGGCCATTTCATCACCAACAAATGGACCGAACAGAAATCAATCAAGCCTTACCAGGAACACAGAAAAGAAGCGCAGCAATATATTGCTGAGGATTTGGCCGGCATAACAAATGCCGATGTCGTTATCTTTTATTCGGAATATTCACCTGACGCACGCGGCTGTTACATCGAGCTCGGATACGCCCTTTCTCAGGCCGAATCACGAAGCGACTTGCAAATATATGTCATCGAGCCTGGAGACAATCCTTCCATGTTCTTTTTCCATCCCAAGATTACGATCGTAAAAGATATTAATGAAATCGTGATATAATTTTCTCATGTTATCCGACTCACAAATCAAGGATCTCGAACTTACGGCCGTTAAGATTCGCGAATCGATTATCGAGATGCTCGTGGCGGCAGGATCGGGCCACACGGCCGGACCGCTTGGCATGGCTGACGTTTTCACCGCGCTCTATTTCAATATTCTTAAACATGATCCAAAAAATCCTGAATGGATCGAACGTGATCGGCTGATCCTCTCGAACGGACACATTGTTCCGGTTCGTTATGCCACGATGGCCCATGCGGGATATTTTCCTGTGGAGGAACTTCTTACGCTTCGCAAGTTTGGGTCGCGATTGCAAGGTCATCCTGAACGCGACAAAATGCCAGGGATGGAAAACACTTCGGGTCCATTGGGTTCAGGCCTTTCACAGGCTTCAGGAATGGCGCTTGGTCTTTTGATGGACGGGAAGAAAAACCGCATCTACTGTGCGATGTCGGATGGGGAACTGGACGAGGGAAATAGCTGGGAGGCGATCATGTTTGCCGGCAACCGGAAGCTTTCCAACCTTACTGCCATTGTCGATCGTAACAACATCCAGATCGACGGCACGACGGAAACGATCATGCCGCTTGAGCCTCTTGCTGACAAGTGGCGCGCGTTTAACTGGCACGTGATCGAAATCGACGGGCATAATTTTAACGAGATCGTCGATGCCGTAAACCAGGCAAAAGCTATTGTTGAAAAACCGACCGTGATTATCGCGCACACGATTCCCGGAAAAGGTGTTCCTGAAATCGAGCACGACTTCCGCTGGCATGGCGTTCCACCCGGATCCGGACCTGAAGACGTCTGGAAGAAAGCCGACCAGGAATCCGCGATGCTCAAGGAACTGCGAACGCTGCAGGGAAGGATTGAAGGAGGGCATTTGGATTAATTATTCTGAGAGATTGCCATTTTGTAAAGAAAATGGTATTTTCTTTACATTAGAATCATTTTTTTCTACCCATGAGAACATCCAATGCAAATTAATTAATAGCCATTAATTGAGGGAAGTCATTCCCGCATTGTTTGTATGAAAAAAGAAATACTTGTCACCCATAAGCTGTCCGTTGGAATAAGCGATGAGCTGATTGGAAATATCAGTCAGACCGTTCATCGCGGGGATCGAATCGGAATCCTGGGGCCGAATGGTTCGGGAAAAACAACATTACTGCGCACTGTGGCAGGCCTTGAAGGATACCTTTCAGGTTCTTTGGTGTTGAACGGTTCGGTCGTCTGTGTTCCCCAGGTCACCGAAAAGAAGAAATCAGATTCGCCTGAAGAAAAGTCGGGAGGTCAGCAAGCCCTGGCTTCCCTTGAGCAGGCGTTTGCCCAGAAACCTGACCTTCTCATTCTGGATGAGCCGACAAACCACTTGGATATGCATGCCCGACGTCTCCTCATTCAGATGGTTAAGGAATTCAGAGGTACTATCCTGTGCGTCAGTCATGACCCGTGGTTTTTGAAGCAGATTACGAATCGGTTGTGGATCGTTTCAGAAGGTCAGATTCGCTCGTTCACTGGATCGTATGATCAATACCAGGAAGAGCTTGCTCATAATGAGAACTCTCGTGAACGAAAGCTCGAAGTCGTAGCCAAGGAAAAAAGGAAACTCGCAGAATCACTGAAGCGTGAAACGGCCCGTGTGCAGCGGACCAGAAAAATTGCGAATGAATCGAAAGCTGACCGCAGCAGGGACAAGAAGGCCATAGGGTACCTGACGGAGCATGCGGGGAAAGCCGCGGCCAAAAATCAAAAACGCTTCGACGCGATTGCCCAGCAGATCAATACAAAAGAATCTTCATTGAAGACCGTGAAGAAGAAAAAGGTGAGCGGTTCGATCATGGCATCGGAACGAGGCGGGATGCTGCTTCATGTTCGTGATGCGTCTCTAGCTGTGAAAGGAAAGGCGTTTCTCACGGGAGTCTCCTTCGATCTGGCCTATGGCGATCGAGTCGCCATCGTAGGGCGAAATGGTTCTGGAAAGAGCGCATTGGTAAAAGCTATCCTTGGAAAGGATCCGTTTGCACTGAATCCTCCGGCCTCAGTGAATCCCTCAATTCATATAGAATATCTTGATCAGCATTATTCTATCGTTGATCCCGAAAAGTCAGTGCTTGATAATGCCGTGGATTTCTCAGGAGCGGAAAGGGATCGGGTCATGCATATCATTTTTGCAAAGGATCCAAAGGCATTAAAAATCGAATTGCGAGAACGAATAGAAAAACTCTTACATCCTATTCCGATTGAGAAAAAAATTGAGGTGGACACTCACCAAATGTCGACTATTAATTTAATCATATCAAATCTGTCACGAGAAGCCTCAATTTACCGCAACCTTAGAGAGCCGCCTGGATATAGAGGCATGGGAGCTGCTGTAGCAAGTGCTATTGAAACTGCATGTCGAGATCTGAGCACCGGTGAATGGAGTAACGAGGCGATTATAGAGCGCCTTTCGAAGTTAAGTCAGAACAACTTTGGAAGAAGTATAAAAGATAAAATCGAAAAGATGATATCGGACCTTCGGAGCTAAATTTCATGGGGCAACCGTCCGCCTACATGGGGTATCAGAGGCTATCTCAACTACGATGCTGAGCGCAG
>CAIXMG010000077.1 GCA_903920485.1 uncultured bacterium | reverse complement strand
GCAGGGCTTCCGCTCGTGATGGCAAGTGGACCGCTGATGGTCGTGTTCCCCGAGGGATTGACGATCAGCCCGGTGCCATTCACCGACGTCATTGCACTGAAAATGTCTGGGGCCGTGCCGTTGTTCGCGACGCTAATGGCCTGGACTATGGCATCCGAGCCGAAGTACCCCCTTTTCGCGAAGACGCTGTTTCCGAACATTCCATCGATGCTCGCGACCAGGTCACCGATCGTCGAGAAGTTGGACTGTTTGGTCTGAGCATAGGTTCCCGTATTTACCGGCGCGGGCACGTCCCCCGTTGTGGGGGAACCAGTCGGATTCGTATACGCATGCGCAAAGGTGGCGACGACGGCAACCAGCGCGACGACGGCAACCAGCTGGGCGATAGTTGTTCCTGTTTTCTTCATAGTGATGGTTGGTTAAGATGATCTGGATAATTAGTTTTCCTTGTAAATCGGCTGAATCGGTCCTGTCGGGCCTCCAGGGGCTAATGTACACTGCTGTGAAAGGCTTCCCCCGTTTAGTCCTGTGCAGTACCAGGTTATGGGGTCACCTGGTGCTCCGGTGCCACCTTTTTGGGTTACCGAACCGATCAGGCAGCCATAAATTGTCGTCGTATCGCACGCACCGGCAAGTGAGACAGCCTGCGCTATCGTCGTACACGGAATGACAGTCTTATTGGCTCCAATACATGTCCATGACCATGGTCCGTTCGCTGGCCCCGTCACGGCTGATGGCGTACCCGTCGTACAGAGTGCCGCCGTTCCCGAAGGGATGCTGGTGGCAACCGTTCCGGCTGCCGTACCGCATACCGCGCTGTTTTGACCTCCAGTGCCTGGGGTGGTACTTGTCCCTGGCGTCGTTGCTGTTCCTGGAGTAGTAGACGATCCGCACGTGGTCGTAGTGGAAGGAGTAATCGATGCTTTACTGAAACCGATCCATCCCGCATCCGTACCGCCCCATGCGTATCCGCTGAATGTTCCAAAACCTGGACTGGACGGATCCGCGTCATACGTTACTCCGAAGCTTGACGTGATGACCGGGTTACTTGAAGCAGCGCTGTAAGAGTGCCCGCTCATGTTGACCCATCCGTCCCAGCCGCCAGTGTCTTGGGTGTTGGTATCCTCGCCTGCGACGAACCGCGCCCAACCCGTTACCGCGCAGCTGCTTCCGCCAGAAGCAAGACATGCCGGGTCGATTCGTGCGGGCATTGCGGGAAGCACATTGATCGGATTGCCATAGGTGGGATAAGGACCCGAAGGTGCGAAATCAAGCCATCCCCCGTTTGACGTCCATGCATCTCCGGAAAGAGTTCCGTTGCTATTGAGCGTCACGCCATAAGAATACGATGAGCCGGCGTCCGTACTGTTGAGGCTGATCCAACCGAATCCTCGCCCTGCCTCCTGATCGTTAGGCACCTTCATTTCATCGCTTTGGTCAGGCATGTCGGACCAAAGCCATCCGTGCAAAGCGCCAGAAGAAGCCGATGCCGTAGTCGTGCCGGAGGCGCAACCCGTCGAAGGACTCGTTGAAGATGAGGAAGAAGCCGGGGAAGAAAGCAGCGGGGACGAAGCCGGGGAAATAGGCGGAAGCTGATTCACGCCGCCCTTGGCAGTCAGGCTTCCTGGAATGTGAAGAGGAACAGCTCCTTGTGCGGAAACTCTTTTTGACAGCACAAATGAACCCGTCGCAACCACGGCTATGACCGTCGCAACCAAGGCAACTTTGAGGACGTGTGTTTTTTTGACCGGTTTGTTGAGCATACTATTTATTTGCCTGATTGAGCTGCCTTCCAAGCCTGAAATCCAGCCGCTTCCGAAGCCTGAAACTGTTGGTAGTCGGCCTGCTGCTGTGCGCCGGTCGTTGCCGTCACAGGGTGCGCCTTGAAGAAGTTCGCCGCATTCTTTGTCGCCGTGGCAGCGGAACTTGCACTGGTGGTCGAAGAGTGAGCCGCGAAGAATGCCTGGGCTGCCGCCTGCGAAGCCTGGAGCACGGTGGCCTGGTATTGGTTCATCAGGCTTTGTTCTTCCTGAATCTTCCATTCGTGATAGATGAACACTCCTAATGCAACGACAAGGACGGTTGCCAACGAGACAGCAAGGATCTTGTGTCGCTTCTGACGAATTGCCGAGGGGTCCGGCTGGGAAATCGAACCCGCGGTTGTGCCGAGTGGAGGATTCGTTGCTTTAGTTTCTTCGCTTGATTTCATATTGTGAGAGATGATGAACGGCCCCGTTGATAAGTACCTGCAAATTGTACCACATCCGTCTTGCGGCAAGCAACGAATGTGGATAACGGCATCATTGCGAGGAAGCGGTTTTTTTGATAGGATGGCCTTGTCTGTCCACGTCGAACTTGGAGACGTTTATAAAAATCAATAACCATAAAAACTTATGCTGTTTGACTTAAAAATATTGAAGGCCACGATCGACCAGATCGAGGAAGAGAAGAAGATCCCTGCGGCAACCCTGTGGGATGCCATCGAGCAGTCACTGGCTGCCGCTTACAAAAAAGACTACGGCAAGAAGGGCCAGGTCATCCGAGCGATCCTTGATCAGGACACCGGTTCCGTTTCGTTTTCCCAGATCAAGACGGTCGTCGACGAAACCACGGTTCGTCCCGCCCTGTCCGAAGAGGACCTCGAGAACCTGAAGAACAATCCCGAACTCCGGGAGCGCGAAAAGGAAGAGGAGGAGCTGCTTCCCCGCTACGACGAGGAAAAGCACATGATGCTCGACGCCGCGAAGCTGTTCAAGGCGAACGCGCAGGTCGGCGACGAGATCGTCTTCCCACTTGAGCAGCCGGAATCCGACTTCGGCCGCATTGCCGCACAGACCGCAAAGCAGGTCATCGTGCAGCGCATCCGCGAGGCGGAGCGAGGCATCGTCATCGGCGAGTACACCGACAAGCAGGGCGAGATCATCGTCGGATCAGTACAGAAAGTCGACCGGGGAAACATCTTCGTCGACTTCAACCGCGCAACCGGCGTGATTCCGCGCAACGAGCAGATCCCCGGGGAACTCTACAAGACAGGTGACCGCATCAAAGCGTACCTGTACCAAGTAGAAGACGGCCCTCGAGGCGTGAACCTCCGACTGTCGCGAACGCATCCCCGCTTCATCGAGGCCCTCTTCGCGGGAGAATCTCCCGAGGTTGCGGCCGGTGTCGTCGAGATCAAGTCCATCGCCCGCGAGGCCGGTGCCCGATCGAAGATCGCGGTCTGGTCAAACGACGACAACGTGGACGCGCAGGGTGCCTGCATCGGACAGAAGGGAATCCGCGTACGGTCCATCACCGAGGAACTCCACGGCGAGCAGATCGACATCATCCCCTGGTCACCCGAATCGGCACAGTACGTTGCCAACGCACTGGCTCCGGCTCGCGTCCTTGACCTCACCATCGAGGAGGAGAACCACCAGGCCCGCGTGACCGTCGCCGACGACCAGCTGTCATTGGCCATCGGCAAGGGAGGACAGAACGTCCGACTGGCAGCAAAGCTGACCGGCTGGAAGATCGACATCAAGGGCATCAAGGGCGAGGAAGTCAACGAACAGGGCAGCCCGATTGATGAGGAAGGATTCGTGTCCATCACGAGCCTCGTCAACAACGAGGCGGAACTGACCAAGGACACGCCAGCCGTTGAAACGCCCGAAGCAGTTATTGAATAACGACCCAAGTAAAAAATCCCCTGGGGATTTTTTACTTGCCTTATTTTTGAAGCGGCGGAGGTGTTTTCTTCATTCCCGTCATGTACCGTCGCGCGATGATGACAATCACGATGATCACGATGATGAGGAACAGCCATCCGAAGAACGTCTGAGGGAAGAATCCGACCCCGAAAACCGAAGCTCCGAGCACGCTTCCCGAGCCGCCGACATACGTATCGCGATCGACGGCCGAAACCGATCCGCCAGTATAGACCAGGTTCGCCTGCGTCTGGACCGCCTCGTTCTGGTCACCGGTGGCGTGGGCCGTGAAGATGACGCTTCCCGAAGAATTTGCGGCAATCGTTCCGACGTAGATCGTGACGATGTTACCTGACTGGGTATAGGTGGCATCACTCTGGTCGGCGGATGAGAAGGTGTACGCGTCAGGCAAGAGGACCAGGATGCGCGCCGCACGAAGCGCATTGCTGTTTCCGTTCGAGTATTGGATCGTGTAATCGAACGTGTCTCCCAACGCCACGCGCGCATGGCTGTCCGTGATCGAAAGGCCGACGCCGTTTGAGAATCCGTATCCGCCCGTCTCGACGATGGAACTGAGGTTCGTCGAACCGCTCGACAGTCCGAACGACTTGAAGATGGTCAGGAGCGACGGCGACGTGCTCGACATCGTCTTTGCCGGGGTGGTCGCGACATTCGTGGTGGTAGTAGTGTTCGCAGCAAACGGGTTCACGCTTGTCGTGCCCTGAGTCGAAGTCGTTGTATCGGTCAACGGCGTCTGGAACCTCATCGAGACTGTCTGGTAATTCTGCCCGTTGTAGGTCATCATCGCATAATACGAGTACGGCGTATTCGGAGAAAGGTTCTGAAGTGGAACGTCAACCTCGTACGCACCCTCCTGTTCTGTCACTGGCGCGGTGGGAAGCGTATACCCGGTCAAGAGGTTCGTGTAATCAACCGAGATCACCGGTTCTTCACCGATGTGATAAACGGCATTTGAGGAATTGAACGAAATCGCGACAAGCGCCTTGGTAGACTGGACCCCCTTGGTACCGATGAGGCTAAACGTAGGCTGACCGGTCGGATTGTAGGCAAGTGCCACAAACGGAACAAGGATTGCCACGGCGATAACGGAACGTATGAGATTCGGCAGTGAGATTTTCTTCATGTTGTTTATGATAATATATTTTTAGTTACTTGTCAAGTTTATGACGGCTCCTGGCACTAATCCCAGTGTCCCCGATTCCAAGGCGTCGATCTCGAGCACGGTATCCGACGAGCCCGTTGCCTTGAATATCGCCGGATAACTGCTGGGCAATGCGTTACCCGAAACCGATACCACCTGAAACGAAGTTGCGGAAATCTTTTTTAACCAGACGATGTCGAGCGGGAAATTCATGTCCTTCATCCAAAACGGCGGGGCATCCGAATCGAAGGGGAACAGCATACCCTCGTTCGCCGGCAAGGAAGAAAAATGGGACAGTCCCAGTTCGCCTTCCCGATCCCCAATTGCAATGCGAACATGCAGTACCTGACCGCTTGGAGTATGCAACAGATGATTGTCAGAAAGACGGATGTTCGAGTACTGGTCGGCACGTAGGACCGCTTCGTGACGCGCAACCAAAAACACCCCTGCCACCAGAACGATCACGATTCCCAGTGTCAGAAGTGTTTTTTTCATATCCTTATTTTAGCTTTTTCAGGTAATCTTTCAAGTCGTCGATCTTCACCGTGTCCTGCGAACGCGTCTCCATGTTCCTGACGATCACCGTGTTGTCGAGCGCCTCGCGCTGCCCGAAGATCATCACGTATTTGAGTCCGAGCTTCTCGGCCTGGCCCAACTGCGCACCCAGCTTGTCCTTCGAGATGGACTGGATGACCGGGAACTTGCTCTTGCGCAAGATTTCCATGATGTTCAAGGACTTCAGCTTCGCCTCAAGGCCAAACTGGATGAAGTACGCTTCGGGTTCCTTCATGATGCGTGGCTTCAGGTTCGCGTACCACGGCATGCTGATCACGCGGTCCATGCCGATCGATGCACCAACGGCGGGGATGTCCTTCTTGCTGCCAAGCATTTTGCCCAAGTAGTCATAGCGTCCGCCTCCTGCAATGGTAAGGGGCTTCACATTTCCTTCGCCGTCTTCCGTCATCTGGATGACTTCGAATACGGTACGGGTGTAGTAAGACAGACCACGAACCAGCAGCTTGTTGATCGAGTAAGGAATTCCCATCTCCTCAAGGTATTCGAGGACTTCCTTGAAGTGCTTCTTGCATGCCGGACACAGGCACGAGACGGCATCGGGCGCATCCTCATTAAGTTCGATCGTCTTGGGATCCTTGGAATCAAGAATGCGAAGCGGATTCTTCACCAATCGTTCCTTGTCGATCGCCGAGAGGTCTTTCAGGTGCTTCTTGTAGTAGTTCGTAAGTTCGCGAACGTACTTGCTACGACATTCCTTGTCACCAATGGAATTGATGTCGACGGAAACATCCTTGGCCCCGGCTTCTTCAAGGATCGCGCATGCAGTCCGAATAACCAGCGCATCTACGATGCTCTTCTCGCTTCCGAACGCGTCAATGTCGAACTGGTTGAACTGGCGGTATCTTCCCTTCTGGGTATTCTCGTGACGAAACGCCGGACCATAGTGATATAACAGAACTGGCTGTGGTTGGTTCACCAAACCATTCTCGATATACGCACGCATCGTTCCAGCCGTGTGCTCAGGACGCATGGCGACACGATCACCGCCCTTGGTCTTGAAGGTGTACATTTCCTTGTCGACAACATCGGTTCCCTCGCCGATGGCAGTGGTAAACGTATCCTCACTTTCGAGGATAGGAGTCTCGATCGGCTTGAACCCGTAGTATTCGGAAATTTCCTGGGCCTTCTCAAAAAACCCCTGCATCTTGTAGTAGTCTTCGCCCATGATGTCGCGCATGCCCTTTACCGCCTGCGGAACATTCCCTGATTTTTTTTCAGACTTTGATTCTGGCATAACAAGCACATTATATAGTCAAGGCATCAAATGTCACTTGACGTAAATAATTAAGTGTTATGAAAACACAACCTGGTTCAGCTTCTCGATCTTCGTTCCCAGGCGCTTCTCCATGCCCAGCAAACCCGACGAGACCTGCGACTTGGTGGCAAAGTTCTGCTTGATTTCGGATACGTCATTCTCAACCAAAGCAAGTCTTCCCTTCACTTCGTTCATATCGGTTTGCAAGACTTCCACATCTGCCTTGAGACGATCGATCTTCTCGTTGCTCATCGTAACACCTTCGGCAACCAATTGAATTCTGTCCTTCAAATCGCCAAGGAGAACCTCCATCCTGTTTGAAGGATTTTTGAGGAACAGGTCTTCTGGATTGCCTCCCGTTTTCTTGTTCGGTTTTTTTGAAACAGCCTTCTTCATGCGAACTATTATATCCAGCGAAAAGGTCGCGTCAAACGACGCGACCAAATTTTTTATTTCAAGTTTATCAAGACTTTATTTCTTCCCTTAGCCATGAAATTATGACCATAACCACCACTTGACTTGACTTTTATATAAGATATAGTGCACGCAGAAAGCGCCTTTGCTTTTGAATTTTGTAACTTAAAACCAAATATTATTTATGAAGTACTTACTTATTCTTATGGCAAGTGTTATTACGCTGTCATGCTATTCGCAGGGCACCGTTCTGAAAGAGGGCACCGTTTGGGTGACGAGCAAAACTTCGATGTACATTTTCAGAGGAACGCAATCTGAACTTCTCGAACTGGATCACCACTCTGGGCCGCAACCTCGTGACGAAAACATCATATTTCTGAGCGAGGAAGGAAGCGCAGGCTGCTTTGGAAGAGAGCACGAACTCGTTTTCGTCAAAAAGAGCGATGGTTCATGGCACCTAAGGGAAACCTATACGCCCAAAATGCTAAAAGAGGGCTGGACGTATCTGAGAAGTGCTTACTACGATTCTGGAGGTGATCTTAATCTCGTGATCGGGATTGATTTCTTCAGAAACACTAACATGGAGTACGATTAAACCCTCCAAAACAACTTCAAACTGAAAGCCCCGATGGTGGGGCTTTTGTTGTGACTATTTCTTCTCAAAACTCGCAACGCTTCCTGGATCGACAGCAGCCAGCTTCAGGGGAAACAGGCGGAGAACCACGTTGCCGATAATGTCGTTGCGAGGAACAATGCCCCACGTTCGCGAATCATCAGAACCCGAACGGTTGTCGCCCATCACGAAGTACTGTCCTGCCCCGAGCGTCACGTCATGATATGGGCCGACTGGGAACGTCAGCTGGCTTTCGTAGGGTTCGTTCAGAACGTAACCCTTCGGATTGGCAGCATTGTAGACGTACACCTTTCCATCCTGGATCACGACACGGTCTCCCGGAATTCCGATGATGCGCTTGAGGAAGAACCTTGACGGATCAAGCGGGTAGCGCAACACGATCATGTCCTGGCGAGCCGGTTCGTGAAAGTGATATGAAACCTCGTTGATGATGAGGTACTGGCCCGTATGGAAATTGGGCGAGGACGATTCCCCATCCACGATGAACGGCTGAGCAACGTAACTTCGCACGAGGAACACGATGATGACGATCGGCGCAAGAAATTTGAGAATGTCCCAGATCTCAAGGAGAATCTTCTTCGAGACGGACGTGAATGATAATGACATGAGGGTAGTGTACCGAAAGAATGGAAAAAACACAATTTTTTTGCTACAGTGGGCCTGTCATGTGCACCATCGTCACTGAACCGAATAAGGCCCTCCGGACGGTCGCAATCCCCGTTGCGACGGAAGCTATCACCTCCGACGAGATCAAAGGTGTCATTGCCTGCATGCAGAAGGCCCTCCACCGTGAGCCCGACGGAGTCGCCATTGCCGCACCGCAGATCGGCAAGACGCTTCGCATCTTCATCATCGCGGGATTCGTATTCGATCTGAAACGAAAGAACGTGGGTGGCGTAAAGTCCCCCGATCGTATTTTCATCAATCCTGAAATCACGAAACGTTCCAAGGAAACGAAATGGGTACCCGGCGAGGGATGCCTTTCGGTCAGATGGGTCTATGGAACCGTACAACGCAGCAAGCAGGCAACCGTCCGCGCATACGACCAAAACGGCAAGAAGTTCACGCTGTCGGGATCGGGACTCCTGGCGCAGATCTTCCAGCACGAGTGCGACCATTTGGACGGCGTGCTATTCATCGACCATGCGAAGGACATTCGCCCGATGACGGAAGAGGAGATTGCCGACTACAAGAAAGAGCTGAAGGAGATTGCGGAACGAGATGGGCGCGCTTCATAACATGGAATCATCTATAAAAAATCTTTCCTTTGTCTTCTTCGGCACACCCGATGTTTCTTCGGAGACACTGGAGATTTTAAAATCGTACGGGTACTTGCCAAGGCTGATTGTGACCGCACCCGACCGACCGGTGGGAAGGCATTTTGTCATAACTCCATCACCGACAAAGGTTTGGGCGATTGAAAATAATATCCCGTTCATTCAGCCGGAGAAGATTACGGGTGAGGTGATGCTAAGCATAGAAGAGCAAGCCCCCTCTTTTAGAGGGGGTGGCGAAGCCGGGGGTGTTTGGGATATTTTTATTGTTGTCGCCTATGGAAAAATTCTTCCTCAGAAATTAATCGATATTCCAAAACTTGGCACATTAAATATTCACTATTCCCTATTACCACGATGGCGTGGTGCGAGCCCCGTCGAAGTGGCAATCCTTGCCGGCGACCAGGAAACTGGTGTCTCGATCCAAAAGATGGTGTTCAAGCTGGATGCCGGTCCCGTCATCGCCGACGAACGCATTGCCATTGATCCTGACGATACGACGCCAAGCCTGCGCGGAAAACTTATTCCGATGGGTGCAAGGCTTCTTGCAGAAGTCCTGTCGAAGCATGTCCTCCCCTTGCTAAGGGGAGGTGCCGAGGCTCTGCGAGGTGGAGGGGTCTTCGTGGAGAGGGCCCAGGATGAGACCCTCATGACCCATTGTGGCAAAACCAGAAAAGAAGACGGCCTCATTGATCCCGCCAATGACGATCCCGAAATCATGTATCGCAAGTACCGCGCCTACCAGCCATGGCCAGGTCTCTATTTCATGCAGAATGGTAAGAGAATCAAAGTAACCAAAGCGCGGTTCGAAAACGGACGGTTCGTCATCGAACGGGTGATCCGCGAAGGTGAAAAGGAAATGAACTGGAACTAAAAAACCCTGAGCTTGTCGAAGGG
>CAIXMG010000076.1 GCA_903920485.1 uncultured bacterium | reverse complement strand
CCCATCCCATTAATGGATTCAGTCATGGGGTGATTATACCAGTTCTCCGTCCACTACACCCGTAGAAAAAAGAACCATATTGCTATGAAAATGAAATAACAAAAAAACACAGGGCATCCTGTGTTTTTTTGTTCCAACCTATCTATTTGGGTCGCATCACTTCCATAGGCACGTGGGTCGACTCCGATACTAAGTTGTCAATGCGGAGGCGGCGGGATTCGAACCCGCGAGACCTGTTGGAAGTCTTCCGATTTTTCAAGTCGGTGCATTCGACCGCTCTGCCACGCCTCCGTGCCACCGATTTCTCGGCGACGCAAAAAGCGTAACACTGTCGAATAAAGCTTTTATCAAAAAAGTATAGAACCTCAAAAAACTAAGTAGCTTCTTGAGTTTTCCTTGAATACGCCTTGCTATGATTTTTCAACATGGAAGAAGTCATGTCGAAACGTTATGAAGAGACTCTTAAGGAAGCAAAGGTTTTCTATTCTACGCTTCAAGAAGTAAGCTGTCCGGCACTTAGCAATGAGTCCGTTGTTTTTAATGCGATGGGACTCAAACACATTATTAGAAAAGGCCGTTTTATAAGGCAAAAAAATGATCAGCTTAGGCGATTTCGTCTTCTTAAATACGCAAAAGACATATTGGCTGATCCAGAAGTTCTTCCCGTACACCGGAAGGAAGAGAGTGCGGAGTTTTGGACGTTTGAAAAAATATACCCTGATAGAAAAGTAATCGTGATCGTAAGAAGACTCGGCAACGGGAACAAGCATTTTTTCAGTATTATGGACAGGTAGTTTTTCCATCAAAAAATCCCCGCAAGGGGATGCTTTGATATGCTTGCCATCAGCGGCGATGCCGATTGAGATACGAATATCTCGCAAGCATGTAACAAGTATAGCAATAAAAGCTACATCGTCAAATTCAAGGTTTATATTTTCTTTATGTTACTTGATCCTATACGTAATCGTCACATTCGACGTAATGTCGCTCTGACCAGGATTCAAGACGGGTGAAGGAGCTGCCGCACCGACCGAATCAGCCTTCATGGCATACGCCATCGGATAGACGGTTCCGCCGTTTGAGACTTGGAAATCGGTGATTCCCTTCAGATGCACACCCAGCTGGGCTGCCAAGATTTTTGCCTGCTGTTGTGCATCAACAATTGCCTTGTTTCGAGCCTCGTTTTGGACATTTTCAGGGTTGTCGATGGCAAAGTTGGGACCTGAAACATTCGCAAGGTTCGCGCTGGTCAGAAGTTTTGCAATGTCACCAGCTGAATCAAGATTTCGCACCTTGATCGAGTATGACTGCGAAACCGTGTAGCCGACAATCACCGAATTGGAAACAGGCGGAGGACATGATCCACCGAAACACTGGATCATCGGCGCAGCGACTGCCTGATTTTCGTATTTTGGATTGGCACTGTAATCGGTCGTCTGAATGTCCGCCTTTGCGATACCCGCAGATTCAAGTTTCGCAAGCAGCGCATTTCCCTGGGTTGTCGCAGCGGCTCCTGCGGCACTCATCGTTGCGGCATCGGCAGATACGGTTGCAGTAAAGTTTGCTACGTCAGGCGATGCGTAGATTTCGCCGGTTCCTGAAACGCTGATCGTCGCAGGCGTCGCCTGTGTATTGTCACGGTCCGATGTGAATGCGCGTACTCCGAGTCCCAACAATGCGAACATTGCAAAGAGAAGGGTAACCGAACCGATAAACATAAGCCCTTCGCGTGTCTGGAGTTTTGATAAAAGTTTTTTCATGAAGGATGATGGTTGTTAGTAAGTAATAAGGCCATTATACCATAGGCTCCTGCCATCCACCACGCAGAAAACGGCGGGATGGTGACGATCAGCGGTACGACCGACGCCACTCCGTGGGCAATGCGGATCATATAGGCCAAGGGAACCGTTACTGCGGCAGAAAGGATTCTCCCGAGCGGGAACCAAACCATGCCAATCATGACTGCACCAAATCCGATGCCCATAACCGCGGGCACCAGCGGCACGGTCAGCAAATTGGACACTACGATCAGCAGAGAAAACCGTCCCGTCATCCACATGAGATATGGCAACACGAACACTTGCACCGACAATGTTTCGACTAACAAGTCGCGCAACCCAAACCATTCCCCGAATCGTTCGAACCAAGCCCCGATAATCGGAGTGACATAGATCAATCCGACAAACGCAATGAATGACATTTGGAACGAGGGGTCGTACAAGACCTGCCGGGGGTTGATGAGTCCCATGATGCCTGCCGTATACAAAATAATGCGCAAGGGATGCTGGGGACGCGTTGTCACCTGAAGAAAAAATACCAGAAGCGACATGATGGCCGCACGTACGGATGACGATCCGAACCCCGTCATGATGACAAAGAGCGGAATGACGACGAAGGCCCCCATGCGGCGCGATCGATATCCCAACCCGCACCATGCCAAAAACGTGACCGCGAAGATTGCCACGATGGTGATGTTGAATCCCGACAGCACGATCATATGGGTCAGTCCCGCAATCTGAAAGTCAGACAACGTGTCAGCAGGCAGCAAAGACTTTTCGCCGATGACAATCCCGGCGAACAGACCCCCTTCATTGACAGGAAACAGCTTTCTGATGGTATCGACGAATTTTTTCCTGAGGGAAAACAGGCCAGCATACAGGCGATTACCATTACCGGAAGAAATAATCGTGAACGTCTTCGGCTTCATCGTGGCATAGATGTCGGATACGGCCAGGTACCGACGATAGTCGAACTCGCGGCCAGTATCGGTCATGAACGAATCGGGTTCCTGCACTTTTCCCTGTACCGATACTCGGTCACCGTATGAAACGGAAGCGTCCATCGGAAGTGTCACGAGGATGTCGCATCCGTCGCGGCATTCGTCAGGACGCAAGACGATTTGCGTCCGTACCAAACCCCTGTCAGGATTTTCAATGACCTCGCCCTGCACGGTAATAGTGCCCGCAAACCAATCGGCAGGGATGTGAGAGATGTGATGCCACTCGTACCAAGAATACCGAGCGACGAAGGTAGCCATGATAAGCACGACGAGAATTATTTTCCTCATCAAAAAAATCTACCATGGTGCGGTAAATATTTTTTAAAGTCTCGCGCCCCAGTCTTTAAGAATGGCTGATTCATCGGCGGCCGAGATCGACTTCTTGAACTTGGCCTTCTTGCCCTTTACGCGGGCTTCGGTTTCAGCCCAGGTGGCGTGTCTCATGGCGATACCATCCACCAATGAAACATATGAGTGAGCTTTTGCGCCTGATTTCGCACGGCTTGCGGACTTGGCTTTTTTTAAGGTGTCATCGATCGTGAAGTTCAGGATGTCGCGGCCATACTGCCCAAGTCTTCCGCGATACAGCGCCGACGGCTTTCCTGACGCGAATCCTGTTGCAATCTCGTCGCAGCGCTCGTTGCCGATCACACCAACATGTCCGGGAACGTAGTTCCACGAGACTTTGGAATGTGCCTGACGTTCACGGACCAACGCGATGAGCGTCTGCCACGACGACTTGTTGGCGACCTCTTCCTTGGCAAGGGTCTTCCACCCGTTCTTCTCCCAACCGTGAATCCACTTGGTAATACCATTGATGACGTACGACGAGTCCGTGAAAATCTCGACATCAGCCGTATTAAAGGAACTCTGTGACAATGCCGCAATGACGGCCGCCAATTCCATCTCGTTGTTGGTCGTGCGAATCTTGTTGCCGCCGAGTTCGATCACCTCATCCATTTTCTGATAGACAATGACGCTTCCGTATCCGCCGGGACCGGGATTGCCCAATGACGATCCGTCCGTAAAAATCACGAGGGATTCCTCAAAATCCTTGGCTGAGAATTGTTTCATGAGGATACTATAGCAGAACCGAACTTTTTGAACAAAAAATGCCGAGCGTAAACGCTCAGCACCTTGTTTGAAAGTCTTTCGAACTAATACCCTCCAAGATAAGCCGCCATTTGTTCCGCTGATCTGATCCGTTGCGCGATACGAGCCTTGGTAGAAACATCACTCTCTGCCATTATCGCGTTCAGCTGGTTCAAGTCCGTACGATAATTGGCACCGCCTCTTTTCTCCCTCTTCATCCTTGTTCGGTAATAATTCTCACGCTTCTTCCGAGAGCGCTCGGCCATCTGCTTGGCCTTTTTCGTAAGATTACATGTTCTCATCTCTTATGATTTTGCCCAGCTTACTTAATTCAAGGGAGGATGTCAACAATCTTCAGCCTAAGCTCATGCTTGCCACGAAACACGGAATGATCGAATTCGGCAAGCAAGGTGATTGTTTCACCGGCAACAAGAGGATGCGTGAAGCTGTCAAAATTTGCGTACCACGAAATTGCCTTAACACCCCCCTGCCCCCCTCTGAAAGAGGGGGCTTCATTCTGGAGAATAATTTCCAAATGCTCCGTCGTCTTACCAAACTGTCTTACACTTTCAACCGTGACATTCTTGAAAGCGAAAATTGGTTTCGGATTTCCCATCCCAAACGGAGCCATCTGACGAAGCGCGCGATAGTGGTTGATCGTGACATCAGAAAGATCAAGTTCCATGTCAGCGGAAATACTGGTTACCTGCTTGGAAACCGTATGCTTGATCTCCTCATATTTTTTACAGAATTCCTCTTCAAGGAAATGGATTGTCTCGCGCGTCGCGGTAAATCCACCGGCGTCCTCGTGTCCGCCGAATTGAACCAACAGATGCGAAACGCTTTGCATCAGGGCGACGACGGCAATGTCACCGATGCCACGACACGAACCCTTCAGAAGACTACCTCCCGCCTCCGCAAGGCCTTCGGCGGGGGACTCCGATCCCCACACGAACGTGGTGACCTTGTATTCGTCGGCCACCTTCCCCGCAATCAGGCCGAGAATGCCTGCCGGCCATGAAGGGTCGCCGACGACCAAAATGCTTTTGAAATCTCCGGATGCCTGACGCGCGGACACTTTTTTATGCACATCCTTCATGATCCTCGCGACGATCTTCTTGCGATCATCATTGAGGGACGAAAGGTGCTCTGCAGCGACGGTCGCCTCACGCGAATCGGTCGTCGCAAGCGTCTTGAACGCATCATCGGGATGCGCCATGCGCGACGCGGCATTCAGTCGCGGAGTGATCGAAAAGACGATATCGTCCTCAACCAGGTAATTCAAATTGATACCGGCTTTTTGGAACAGTGCCACAAGTCCTGGACGAGGTGTCTTCTGCAATACCTTCATGCCGTAATACGCGATGATCCTGTTTTCGTTCACCAATGGCACCATGTCAGATAATGTTGCAAGTCCAGCCATATCGAGGAGCCATTTCTCCCAGCCGATTGGTAACAATTCTTTCACCGTACCCCTCCGCCCTTCGGGCACCTCCCCTTTCAGGGGAGGACAACGTAAGATTATTGCCTGGACCAACTTAAATGCCACACCCGATCCGCACAGCATCCGATCCGGATAGTTTCCTAGTTTCGGATTAACGATTGCAAATGCCGCCGGCAAGGTCTCAAGCGGCTCATGATGATCCGTCACAATAATTTCAAGTCCCAGCGAATTCCCGTATTCAATTTCAGAAACCGCAGTGATGCCAACATCGACGGTAATGACGAGCTTTGCGCCTTCGTCAGCAAGCTGTTTCAGCGCGGCTTTGTGCACACCGTATCCTTCCGTGTGCCGATGCGGAATGTAATTGCAAAAATTCTCATAGCCCACTTTCTTGAACAAGTCATGCAGAATAACAGCCCCGGGAATCCCGTCTGCGTCATAATCGGAATAGATGCAGATCTTTTCATTCTGCTCCATGGCAAGGAAGATGCGAGCCACTGTTTTCTGCATGTCGTGCATGAGGAACGGGTCGTACATCGATTCGTATTTCGGATGCAGAAAGCTCTCCCGCGCCTCGGGATCGGCATATCCGCGCTGTACCAACAGCTGTTCCAACAGCGCTTCGGGTGTCATGAGGAGCATTGTAGCACGAAGCGTTCCTTGGGATATTTTTTGACAAAACGAAGATTTTCGTTACAATAAGCGAAACTATTACTTAACCCCAAACAATTTAATATATGCCCGAGACAGCACCTCCCAAAGAATCAACCTCTTCCCTTCAGGCAAGGAAAAAGAAAACTAT